>CACIBF010000013.1 GCA_902584815.1 uncultured Pelagibacteraceae bacterium | reverse complement strand
GCAATTATTTTATCTTTGATGATTTTCTCATTTTTCCTAAATTTTGTCATTTTAAGACCCATTAAAATGCTAGCTTTGTCTGCGGCAAATATTGAAAAGAATTTAAAATCAAAACCAAAAATTGATGAATTAGGAAAAAGAAGCGATGAAATAGGAGACTTATCAAAAACTCTGAACGAAATGTTAGAAAATTTATATGAGAAAATAAACGATGCTGAAAAGTACTCTGCAGATTTAATGCATGAAATAAGAAATCCTTTAGCATCAATTAAAATGGCCAGTGAAGTTATTTTTGATAAAACTCCTAAAGATTACCAAAAGTTCATCGAAATGATTGAGGCAGATATTTTGAGAATAGAAAATATTATTACTGACTATTCTGCTATGATTAAAGATGAAGCAAGATTATCTACAACTGAAGCCAAAGTATTTAATATTGAAGATTTAATTATTGAAATAGTTCATGAGTATGAAAAGCTAAATAAGACTAATATAGAATTCATATTTATTAACGATAACAGTACAAAAGATAAGTTTAATATTAGGGGTCAAATTTCTTTTTTAAGACAAGCTGTTCAAAATATTATTGATAATGCAGTTTCATTCTCAAAATATGGAGATAAAATTACAATAAATTTATCTTCAACAAGCAATTATACCAGTTTATCAATTTCAGATAATGGACCTGGAATAAAAGAGCCAATTTTTGAGAAAATTTTTGATCGTTTTTATTCTTTAAGGGATGAAGTAGATGATACGAAAACTCATTCGGGCTTAGGTTTAAATATAGCAAAACAGATTATCGATGCGCATCAAGGCTATATTTCCGCCAATAATATTGAAGACAATAATGAAATAATAGGTGCAAGATTTATCATTAATTTACCTATTGCCAAATGAACTATAACTGCTAAATAAAATATACAATTTAAATTAAGAGATACATATGACTGATACCAATGATTATAAAGTTGCCGATATAGAACTTGCTGAGTTTGGCAGAAAAGAAATTTCACTTGCGGAAACTGAAATGCCTGGCCTAATGGCTTTAAGAAGTGAGTATGGAAATGAAAAACCTTTAAAAGGTGCTAGAATTGTTGGCTGTCTTCATATGACAATACAAACAGCTGTCCTTATTGAAACATTGGTTGAATTAGGTGCAGACGTAAGATGGTCATCATGTAATATTTTCTCAACTCAAGATCATGCAGCTGCCGCAATTGCCAAAGCAGGTGTTCCAGTATTTGCTTGGAAAGGTGAAACTGAAGAGGAGTATTGGTGGTGTGTGAGACAAACTATTGAAGGAAAAGATGGATGGACACCAAATATGATTCTTGATGATGGTGGGGATTTAACTGCTCTTATGCATAAGGAATACAAAGAATTACTAAAGGATGTAAGAGGTCTTTCGGAAGAAACGACAACTGGTGTTCTTGCACTTAAAAAGATGGAAACCGATGGAACTCTTATGGTGCCGGCAATTAATGTCAATGACTCTGTTACTAAATCTAAATTTGATAATCTCTATGGGTGCAGAGAGAGTCTAGTAGACAGTATTAGAAGAGCTACTGATGTGATGATGTCAGGTAAGGTTGCTATTGTTGCTGGTTTTGGTGATGTTGGTAAAGGTAGTGCCGCTTCATTACGTCAAAGTGGTGCTAGAGTTCTAGTAACTGAAACTGATCCTATTTGTGCTTTGCAAGCAGCCATGGAAGGCTATGAAGTTGTTCTTATGGATGAAATGATTAAAGAAGCTGACATTGTAGTAACTGCAACAGGAAACAAAGATATAGTTACAGCTGATCATGTAAGAGATATGAAAGATAGAGCGATACTATGTAATATTGGTCATTTTGATAATGAGATCCAAGTTGATGCTCTCAAAAACTATAAATGGGATGAAATTAAACCTCAAGTTCATGAAATCACGCTTCCTGATGGAAAGAGAATTATTTTATTGGCTGAGGGACGCCTTGTTAATTTGGGTTGTGCTACAGGACATCCAAGTTTTGTGATGAGTGCTTCATTTACAAATCAAGTAACAGCTCAAATGGAGTTATGGAATCACTCAGATAAATATGAGACAAAACTATATGTTCTTCCTAAGCATCTTGATGAGAAGGTTGCAAGACTACATCTAGAAAAAGTTGGTGCTAAGTTGACCAAGCTTTCAAAAGATCAGGCCGATTATATTAGTGTAACACCAGAGGGTCCATACAAACCTGAAGCTTATAGATACTAATCTAGAAATTGGTGTTATCATTTAATGATGATCGTCTCTAACGAGAAAGAAACACAAAATATTGCAAAAAAAATTTCTAGGAGTATTGAGGGCATTAACCTTGTCCTATGTCTTAACGGTGATTTAGGATCAGGTAAAACAACCTTTACAAGATATCTCATTCGATCTCTTCAAAATAATAAATTAGTCAATGAAATTCCTAGTCCAACATTTACCCTTCTTCAGATTTATGATTATGAATCAGGTCAGATCTATCATTATGATTTTTATCGTTTGGATAAAATAGAAGAACTTTTTGAATTAAATTTTTCAGAGTCATTAAGAAATAATATTTGTATAATTGAGTGGTCAAATAAATTCAAGAAAGCTCTTCCAGAAAATAGAGTAGAAATAGATTTTGAAATAATTTCAAATAATTCTCGTAAGCTAAAATTTAATTTTTTAGGAAAATTTAAAAAAGATATCTTTAAATGGCTATAGATGAAAATACTATAAGATCTTTATTAATGAGAAATAAAATTTCTAACTATAAATTAGAAAAAATCAAATCAGACGCATCTTTCAGAGAATATTACAGGGTTTTAGATAAAAATTTTTTAATTATGTATGCACCAAAAGATAAAGGTGAGTCTTTAGTTAATTTTGAAAAGATCAATAAAATTTTATCTTCAATTAATCTTAGTGTTTCAAAAATCTACGATGCTGATTATCAAAATGGCTTATTACTCATAGAAGATTTTGGAAATGAAATTTTTTCAAAAAAATTAAACCATAGTAATGAAAAAAATCTTTATGAAAAAGCTATCCATTTACTATCGATAATTCACAATCAATCAGATTTAAAAGTTCAAAATTTAAAAAAATATAACTTTAAAATCTTATTGAATGAATCTGAATTATTTATTGAATGGTACTTAGAAAAGCATCTTAAGTTAAATTTAAATGACTCTGAAAAAAATGAATTTCAGAACATCCTCGAAAGACATTTTAACTCCCTAACATTAAAACAGAACATCCTTGTACTAAGAGATTTTCACGCAGATAATTTAATATATTTGAATGATAGAGATGGCGTTCATCAACTTGGTTTAATTGACTATCAAGATGCTCTAATTGGTTCAAGTGCATATGATTTTGTCTCTTTAATTGAGGATGTTAGACATCCAATTAAGGATGATCTAAAAAATTCATTGGTAGAAATGTATAGTAAATTAATATCTGTAAATCAAAATGAGTTGAAAAAAGGAATCAGTTTTTATTCAATACAGAGGAATTTAAAAATCGTTGGTATATTCTCACGGTTAAAATATCGAGATGATAAAAATAATTATTTCCCAATGATTGAAGTGGCAATGGGGTTCATTAAAAATCACCTTAAAGATAATGAATATAAAGATCTAAATAATTGGATGAATAATATTATGAACAACTCATTATGATTAAGCACGCAATAATACTTGCAGCTGGCCTAGGAAAAAGGATGTTTCCTTTAACTAATGAATTACCAAAACCAATGGTAAAAATTAGAGGAAAGCCAATAATTAAACATCTTATAGACTTATTAGATCAAATTGGAATTGAAAAAATTTGTGTAAATGTACACTATAAATCTGAGTTATTATCAGATTATCTTCAATCAATTCAAGATAAAAAAATTTTAATTTCAGATGAAACTAATGAGCTTCTAGATACAGGAGGAGGAATAAAAAAAGCTTTTGATTTATTAGAAGAAGATAATTCATTTGTATTCAATAGTGATATCTTTTGGAAAGATGTACATGCGGAACAGTTAAAAAATATGTCGGAAAAATTTAACGCACAAGAGATGGATGTTTTTTTGGGACTATCGCATATTAATAAGCTTGAAGGATATGATGGGCCAGGAGATTTTTGTTTTACAGACTCTCAACTTATAGAGAGATATAAACAAGGCAATGAAAATCCTTATGTATATAGTGGTGTCCAGATACTTAAAAAGTATCTTTTAAACTCAATAAGTGAGTCGGTTTTCTCTATAAATAAAGCTTGGGACATTGCAATTAAATCAAATACCTTATATGGATTCAAACTTGAACATCAAATAATGCATATAGGAACACCTAAAATGGTAGAAAGAGTAAATGATGAAAAAAATTAATTTTTTTATTTTTGTATTTTTTTTATTTATTTCTGAATTTGTTTATTCAGATGATAATTTAGCAAATTTCATAATTCGTGATTACAGTGAGGGAGAATTACCAGTTGTGGGTAACCCAGATGCTAAATACACTATAGTCGAATTTTTTGATTATCGGTGTGGATATTGTTCAAAACAAGCAATTGACCTCGCAAAACTTTTAGAAGAAAAAAATAACGTAAAAATAATTTATTTAGAATTTCCTATTTTTGGAGGCATATCAGATACTGTTGCAAGAGTCGCATTAAGTATTTGGAATAGTGATCCCGATTTATATTTTGATGTTCATAATAAATTTATGAATTTAGGTCCAAGAATGAAAAAGGACAATATTATTGATACTCTGAACGAATTAAAGCTTGATGGTGAGTTAATCTTTGCAGAAGCTGAAAAGGATATAGATAATAAAATTATTTTGAAAAATAGATCCTTAGCACAAAGTCTTAATTTAAGAGGTACGCCAGCACTCATAATTAATGATAATTTAAGTCCTGGTTATCTAAAATACGAAAACTTAATAACTTTCATAGAATAGTCTTGTTAAAAATATAATTTTAATATCTGGACTTGAAATATATCAAAAAGATAAATATCTTAAATCTATGATCCAAAAAGCTAAATTTGAAATTGGTGAAATTGTAAAACATAGATACTTTGATTTTAGAGGAGTCATTTTCGATGTGGATCCTGAATTTAATAATACTGAAGAATGGTATAATTCTATTCCTCTCCAAGTTAGACCAATAAAAGAACAGCCATTTTATCATTTATTGGCTGAAGCACCTGGTCAACCTTCTTATGTTGCTTATGTTTCACAGCAAAATTTACTTAGAGATGAAGCGCTTGGACCGCTAGCACATCCTCTAATAGATGAATTATTTAATGGCATTAAAGACGGCAAATATATTACTCGAAGTAAGCATAATTAATTATTATGAAAAATTTAGCCAAGCCAATAATTGAATTTGGTCCAGTAGTAGTCTTTTTTTATTTCTTTATAAAAACAGGAGAAATTCAATCCGCTATTCTTCCTCTTATGGTTGCAGCTGGTGTAGCTATAGTAGCATCTCTACTTATTGAAAAAAAGGTCAATCAAATGTTACTATTTAGTACAGTCTTGATTTTTGTATTTGGATCTTTGACTATTTATTTCAATGATCCATTCTTCATTAAAATTAAAGTTACAATAGTCAACTTAATTTTTGCAGGAATATTATATACTGGACTTTTATTTAAAAAGCCTCTTTTAAAAAATTTAATGAGTGGATCACTCAAGATGAATGATGAAGGTTGGTTTATTCTAAGTAAAAGATGGGCTGCATTTTTTTTATTTTTAGCGATTTGTAATGAAATAGTTTATAGAAATTTTTCAGATGCTTTTTGGGTAAATTTTAAATTATTTGGAATTATGGGACTGACGTTTATATTTATTTTTTCTCAAGTATTTTTTATTCAAAAAAATATGCAACAATAATTTTTTTTTAAAATGGTTTATCGCCAACAATAGAAATTCTATCCATTACTCTTTCATGACCAAGTCCTCTTTCTGGATAGAAGTCAGCAATTGCATAATGTTGAGTACTTCGATTATCTAAAATTGCAACTGCATTCTCTGTCCACTTAAATCTACATGATAAATCAAGTCTTTCTTGGTGCTTAAAGATATTATTTAATAAATCACTACTTTCATCATCAGGAAGGCCAACTATTTTTTTCGTGTAAGTAGGATTTACATACAAAATTTTCTTTCCCGTTTCAGGATGAGTTCTTATAATAGGATGCTCATTTGAATATTGCTCTCCGATTTTGCCATTACTTTCCATTTTTGAGTAATTCTCAACAAAGAACTTTGATCCATTTGAAGTATGAATTGCCCTTTTATTTTGAATAATTTTTTTGATATCTTCGTCAAGAGTTTCTAATGCTAATTCCATATTTGAAAAAACTGTATCACCACCTATTGGAGGTATTTTTAAAGATTTAAGTATAATTACTTTGCTTGGTGTAAGATCATAACTCACATCACTATGCCAGCCTTCTCCCCATTGATTTTTTTCATTCGCAGCCTTGATGATTCTTGTTATTTGAGGATATTTTTCAATACCTTTGACATAAGCATGTTCTTCTATTGGACCAAACATAGATGCAATCTTAATAAATTTTTCTAGAGTTAAGCTTTGATCACGAAAAAAAACAACTTTGTGTTCTAATAAAAGATTATTAACTTCTTCAAAATTTTTATTACTCAGGGAATTAAGATCAAAATTATTTACTTCTGCGCCAAGAGCTCCGGAAACCAAATCTACATTCATAATAAAAATTTATTTAATTTTTTTTTAGTTGTCATTTATTTTCTCATTTTCATTTTCAAAAAACTGATCAATAATTCTATAGGTAACAAATATGAAGACAATTAAACCACCTATAAGTTCCAAAGTTGGAGGTTGTTCACCCAATACGATCCAAGCCCATATTGGAGTAAGAATAGGTTCAGTTAAAATAAATAATGCAGCCCTATGTGGAGGAATATATCTTGAACCTATCGTTATGAGTAAAAAACCTATTCCAACTTGAAAGGCCCCAATGAATATTGATAGAAGTAAATCGTGAGTATTAATATTATATTCAGAAATTATTGATACACTAATGACCAATGCAACTATTCCTGCAAGAAAAGTCGCAGGCATAAAATCAATTTCAGGAGATTTGTTTATAAGTGTTAACTGAAAGGCAAAACAAACAGGAACGCCCAACATAATTAAATTACCTAATGCATGATCAGCTTCTATCCCTCCCGAGAACATTATAAATACGCCAAACATTGAACCACCAATTGCAATTAGTGTTTTTGTGCTAATTGTTTTTTTAAGGAAAAAATAACTAGCAACCATCGCAAAAAGAGGAGAAGTGCTCAGTAAAAAACCTCCATTTGCGACAGAGGTTTTACTCATTCCAAACACATAGAGTATGTTGCTTATGCCAACAATAAATGCAATCAGCAAGCCACTATATCCAATATTTTTAAAAGCTTCTGGTGTTTTACTTTTAAATTTGACAAGAATATAAAGCATCATGATTGATGAGAAACCAATTGAGCGAAAGGCTGTAATTTCAAGTGGAGTTGCAGAATCCATATATTTAATTAGTGTTCCACCAAAACTTAAAAATATTCCTGCTCCAATCAGACAAAGTGCACCAATTTTTTCTTTATTGTAATTCATCATTTTCTAATTCATTATAGAATTGATATTTGGGGAGTAAATATAAATGAAATTATTATCAATTTTAATTTTCATTCTATTTTTTGTTTCATGTGGTGAGCAGAGCGAAATTAATTTTTCAAACACTGGTATAAATGAAGGCCTTAGCGAAGAACATAGAAATGAATTCAGACGTGATATTATTGAAGTAACAGAGGGCGTTTATTCTGCAATAGGTTTTGGTTTGGCTAATTCAATCATGATTGAAACAAGTGATGGATTAGTTATTGTAGATACTCTTGGTTCCGAAGAAAGAGCAACCGAGGTATTAGAAGAGTTTAGAAAAATTTCGTCTAAACCGATCAAGGGAATAATTTATACACATAACCATTTAGACCATATTGGAGGCACTACAATTTTTGCTCAAGAAGGAGAGCCAGAAATTTATGCTCAGGAAAACATTCTCTATAACATAGACAATATATCAACAACGATTAGACCAATAATTTTTGAACGCTCTGCTAGACAGTTTGGAATCCCTCTTTCTGAAGATAAAATTGTACATCAGGGAATTGGAGGATTTTTAGAAATTAATGCTGGTTCCACTATTGGATTACTAAGACCAACGATAACCTTTAATGATAAATTAGATTTAAAAATTGATAATCTTGAAATAGAACTTGCGCACGTTCCTGGAGAAACTGATGATCATTTGTATGTATGGCTACCTGATCGGAAAGCTGTAATGGTAGGTGATAACTTTTATAGAACATTTGCGAACCTTTATGCAATTAGAGGAACAAAATTTAGAAATCCGATGGAATGGGTTCACAGTATTGATAAAATAAGAGAGTTAGATGCTGAATATTTAATTCCAAGTCATAGTAGGCCAATTGTAGGTAAAAAAAATATTGCTAAAGCATTACAAGACTATAGAGATGGTATTCAGTTTGTTCATGATCAAACGATAAGGCATATTAATAAAGGACTAATGCCAGATGAAATTGTAAAATTAATCAAACTTCCACCTCATTTAGCAAGTTCACCTTACCTTCAAGAATTTTATGGCTCAATTAGCTCTTACGTAAGATCAGTCTTTTCAGGATATATCGGATGGTTTAGTGGAAATATTACTGAGTTACACCCTTTAGATAATACTTTAAAAGCTCAAAAGATAAGAGAGCTTGCCGAAAGAAGCATTTCTTTAAATGATGCAGCGAAAAGCGCACTTAAGAATGGTGAATTTCAGTGGGCAATGGAACTTGCAGATATTCTATTAGCTCTCAATCCTGAGGACGAAGATTCAAAGAAAATAAAAGCACAGGCGGCAGAGAGTTTTTCTTACACTCAATCAGCTTCAAATGATTACTATTATTATCAAACTGTAGCAGGTGAGTTAAGGGGAGAAATCGATGTTTATACAAATAGTAATAAAGTAACTCCAGCTCAGCTTTATGGCACTCCAATGAAAACTATTTTTAATTCAATTCCTGTAAACTTAAATGCAGAGAAGTCATTGGAAGTAGATAAGAAGGTTTTATTTACATTCACCGACTTAGAACAAGTTTTTAGAATTCATATCAGACGAGGCGTTGCTGAATTAACTTATATATCTCAAAATGATGAGGAATTAGTAATTAAAACTGATCAACAGTCACTCAAAGAAATTTTTGCTGGATTAAAAAGTGTTCCTAGTATTTCTTTGATGTTAGCAAAAAACGAAATTGAAGTTGAAGGTGGAAAAATAGAATTTTTAAAGTTTTTATCTCTATTTCAAGGCTAAATGGGTTATAGATCATCACTCATTGTAGGTATTTTAGGATTAATACCATTTGTAATAATTTTTCTTTGCTGTTTCATAGTGCCCGCTGATCAAGAGTTATATAATCTTTTAATTTATTTATTTATTTCTTATGCCGCTATTATTTCATCTTTTTTAGGAGGTATACAATGGGGGTTAATCACTGCTTCGGCTGACCGAATATATAATGTTCTCCTGCCATTACTAATATCAACGGTTCCTGCATTAATGGGTTGGTCCGCTTTAATCTTTATAACTAATCTTTTCTATTCATTAATAATCATTGTTATTTCTTTCTTAATTGCTTTAGCTCATGATTATTATTTGTATAATACAAAAACTACTCCTTATTGGTTTTTAAATATAAGAGTTCCGTTGACGAGCGCAGTTATAGTACTTTCATTTATGATGTTTTTTTATATTAATTAGTTAATTATTCTTGAAACAAACCAAAAAATACCAAAGCTTATTACTAAAATAAAAATTAAATTTTTAAAAAAAATTTCAAAATTTCTTAACTTTAAAAATGAAATTAATTTTAGGAAGATTAAAATTAGTGAAACAAAGATAATTTGTCCAATTTCAACACCAATATTAAAACCTGCTAAGCCATATATTAAATTATAATTCTGAATTTCAGTTTTCATAAGAAATGACCCAAATCCATAGCCATGAATTAGACCAAATAAAACGGTAATAATGTATATAAGTATATTTTTATTTTTTAAATTTTTATATAAACCAAAATAACCTATAGAGAATATTATAATTCCAATCAATGTGGTTTTAGATATTAAAATTGGATTGATCAAACTCAGGGATAATAATAAAATTAATACTGCTATTAATAAAAAAAATATCTCCTTAAATTTCTTTGTTCTTTCCAAGAAATATTCAAGACCAAGAAAAAAAATTGTGAATCCAATAAGGGACTCGACGAGCATCATATTTGGAGTTGCATAACCAAGAGTAGAAAAAATAAGAGTAATACTATGACCTAGTGTAAAACCTGTTATCACGATCAATAATTTTCTAATGCTTGAAATAAGTAAGACTAGTCCAGCAATAAATAAAAGATGATCATATCCATTTAGTATGTGCTCAATGCCAATTTTTATGAAATTAAATATACTTGATAAAAAATTATTATTTTTTTCTTTGTTTCTATTCTCTTCTAAGTTGATAGATTGATCATTATAGAAAAGAGCTTTTTCTAGTATTATACTGTCTTCTTTATATATCCTTGCAATATGAATATGGCTTGGAATGATATCAAAAAATGCATTATTAATTATTTTAATTGATTCTGGTTGTTCGCATTGAAATTTCATTGCAATATTTATTGAACCTTCTTTTGAAGGTATTAAATGCATGGGCTTTATTTGGATACATTTATTATTCTCAGATGTAACCTTTACTTTTTTTTCAAGATATTTTATGAATGCATCACTTTCGCTTAAGTTTTGTTCATAAAGAAATTTTTCTATCTCAGGTAATTTTAAGACTCGAGTAGCTTCTATTTCAAATACATTAAATGTACCATCAATGTTAATTCCATTAATATTCCATTTCGAATGTGACTCACTAAAATAATGAGCATTAGAGGGAAAAATTGAAATAAAAAATATGAATGTTAAAAACTTAATTACTTTTAACATCTAGGTCATATCTCTTAATGTTAGCATTTTCTTTTAGATACTGAATATAATCCTTAAAATACTTATCATCCTCTGAATTTTTAAAATCAAATAAAATTTTATCATACAGCCTATTAAATAAATCGTTATCTAAGATATCTCTATTTGTATTTCTAATTTGAATTATTACGAAACCATTTTCATATTTAATTGGATTAGAAATATCATTAAGGTTTAATTCAAAAATTTCCTTACATATATTGGATCCTAACAATTGAATGCAATCTTTTATGCTGATAAGGCGATCAGGAATTGAAAAAAAAAGCTCTTGATGAAATTGTTTTTTTGTTTCTGCAAATCCGATTGTTCTAATTGCTTCAAATAACAAATTAATATCCTCTTCTCTTTGAGAGTTTAAAAAAATTATATCTAAGTGGATTAATTTACTTAATTGATACTTATTTTTATTATTCTCATAATATTCTCTTAATTCTTTTTCAGTAACTTCTTCTTCATTTTGCAACAGAATTGAATTAATTACTTGTTGAATAATTGCTTTTCTAATCTGAATATCAAATTTATGAAGCTCGAGTTCTATCCCTTTTTGTAAAAGAAGTTCTTCCTCTATCATTTTCTCAAGAACAATCTCAAGTAATTCCTCATCATTTTCGTCAACTACATCGATTCCAAGAGTACTTATATATTTAATAAATTGATCTTCAGATATGGTCATGTCGTTTACTAAAGCGACCGCATTTTGCTGTCTTAAATATTGATTTGAGGACTTAGATTGAAATAATTCTTGAGAAACTAGCAAGACTCCAATTATTAATGCAAAAACAAAAAGATAATTAATGTTGTTTATGAGACGAAACATATCTCTTGCACTATCATCAATTTTTCTTCATTATTCAAGTGTTTCAAAGAAAATTTATGACAATAATTAAATATTTTTTATATCTACTCGTTGCTGTTTTTTTATTTATTTCAGCAGGAGTGGTTATATTGGATAGAGGTTTTTTTTCCGAATCTTTGGGGCCAGGAGAAATTCAGGGTAAAATAAATACCTCTGAGTTTGTGGTAAATAAAACTGAAAATTATAAAAATGCAGCAAAATCTTTAAATGCAAATAATGAAAAGCAAATTTTATTTGGAGATCTTCATGTTCATTCTACATTTTCATTAGACGCACATCAAATGAGCTTACCAATTGTTGGTGGAGTGGGAGTCCACCCAGTCGCTGATGCATGTGATTTTGCTAGACACTGTTCCGTACTTGATTTTTGGTCAATCAATGATCACGCGGAAAGCTTAACCCCTAAGAGATGGAAAGAAACAAAAGAAACTATACGAAAATGTAATCAGCTTAATGTTGATAAAGATAATCCAGACTGTGTAGCTTTTCTAGGTTGGGAATGGACCCAGGTTGGCGCTAATCGTGGCACTCATTGGGGACATCACAATGTTATTTTGGCTGAAGAAGATGAAGCTTTAGTTCCTTCAAGACCAATTGCATCACAAAGCATTGCTCGCCAAGTACTAGGAAATGTACCTGACTGGCCAAATGTATCCTATGCATTTATTGATATGAAAAATTTCAAAAGATATCTTGATTTTAACAATTATGTTACGGAGATTTTAAATACTCCAATCTGTGAGAGAGGAGTGCCATCAAAAGAACTTCCATTAGATTGTAGTGAAGACGCACTAACTCCACTTGTTTTAGCTAATAAAGTAAATGAGTATGATAGTGATTATATAATTATCCCACACGGACAAACATGGGGACTTTATACTCCTAAAGGTTATACCTTGGACAAGGGATTAGAACTTTCAAAGCAATATCCACATCAATTTGATCTACTTGAGATTCACTCTGGCCATGGAAATAGTGAAGAATATAGATCTTGGCGTGCAGGTAAAGTAACGAGAGAGTCAGAAGTTGTTGTTGATACCATGATCAACGTAAGAGACGTAACTGAGTTAGATTTTCAAACTGGCACTTTAATAGCTACGGTAGATGGAAAAGAAAGATCATTTGATTTCGGCACTCAATCGTGTCCAGAACCATCAGAAAACTACACACCTCAATGTTGGAAGTTAGGAGAAATCATTTATGAAAGATGTATAAAAGCTGGTGTGAATGAAAAAGAATGTGGTGAGCGAAAAATTAAGACACAGCAAATTGTTGTAGATCGTGGTCGTACAGGAGTAAATGCCATCTCAAACTTAACAGAAAGAGATAAATTAGATTCAGGCCAGTGCCGTGATTGTTTTTCCCCTGCGATGAATTACGTACCGGGTGGAAGTGCTCAGTACGGAATGGCTCTTACAAAATTTAAGGATGATGGATCTAAGCATCGATTTAAATACGGATTTATTTCATCTAGTGATAACCATCAGGCTGCTCCAGGATCAGGTTATAAAGAATTGTTTCATACAAGTGTTGATGGTGTTGGGCCACCAAATGAATTGTTTGATAAATTCTTACATATGGAACCTTACACCATAGGTGCTCAAAATGAGAACCCAGTGAAGGATGCATATATATCTGATGACCAGCCAATTGATTTTGATCTTACTAAACTATCTCTTGGATTTAATACAATTGAATGGGAGCGACAGAGATCCTTTTTTCAAACTGGTGGATTAGCGGCCGTACACTCTGAAGGGAGGTCAAAAGAAGAAATTTGGGATGCTTTCAAGAGACATGAAACTTATGCAACAAGTGGCCCAAGAATTCTACTCTGGTTTGATCTTGTGAATAATCAAGATAGCACAAATGGAAAATCACCTATGGGTTCTCTTGTAGAAATGAGTCAGAATCCTGAATTTGAAGTTAGAGCTATGGGATCATATATCCAAAAAAGTGGATGTCCAGAAGATGCCTATACAGCACTCGGAGAAGACCGTGTGAATGAGCTTTGCTATAATGAATGTTATAATCCATCTGATGAACGTAAGAAGATAACAAGAATTGAGGTTATTAGAGTTTGGCCACAAGAATACATAAATCAACCAATAGATGAAAGAATTGAAGACACATGGTTAGTTCACAATTGTAATACTGACAAAATTGGATGTAGATTCACTTTTACTGATCCAGATTTCTCAACTATGCAATCTGATGTTAGTTATTATGTGAGAGCAATCGAAGAACCATCACCCATAATAAATGTGAAAGGTGCTCACTGTATATTCGACGAAGAAGGTAATTGTTCTGAATTTAAAATATGTACTCAGGATTTTAAAAATCCCCGTGACCTCGAAGCATGCACTAGTATTGATGAACCTAGAGCTTGGTCATCTCCAATATATCTAAATTATAAGTCATAATTAATTATTGATTTTCATATAGTTACTTATTCAAATTCACTATTTCGTTTAGTGACAAATTGGCATTTAAGTCTTATTGAGGGTCTTTAACGGGATGATATTAAAAAATATAAATTAGGGGGACATTTTAATGTTTAAAAACATAATCATTTATATTTTTATTGCTACATTTTCTTCTTCATCTGCATATGCGGGTGTTGATCAAGAAGTAGCTTATATTTTTAATACTTTTTCTTTTTTAGTTTGCGGTTTCTTAGTTATGTGGATGGCAGCAGGATTTTGTATGCTAGAGTCAGGTTTAGTTACAACCCGTAGTGTTTCAACTATTGCAGCTAAAAATATTGGAAAATTTGCTATTGTATCTGTTGTTTTCTATCTCGTAGGCTACAACCTTGGATATGGTATACCAGAAGGTGGATATATTGGAACTTTTTCAACTTGGACAGATACGTCTTCAATTGAAACTGGATATTCCGGTGCATCAGATTGGTTTTTTCAAACATTATTTGTTTGTGCAACATGTTCAATAGTTTCAGGAGCAGTTGCAGAAAGAATAAAAATTTGGCCATTCTTTTTATTTTCGGCGATACTCGGTGGATTTATCTATCCTATCCAAATGGGATGGGAATGGGGCGGTGGCTGGCTTGATGCATTAGGATTTGCTGATTTTGCTGGATCAACACTTGTTCATGCATGTGGAGGTGCAGCAGCACTTGCGGGAATAATGCTTTTGGGTCCACGTATTGGAAGATACAGCACAAAAGGTGAAGTACAATCAATGGAGCCTTTTGCAGCTTCTTCAATTCCATTAGTTGCTCTTGGAACTTTTATCCTATGGATGGGATGGTTTGGTTTTAATGGTGGCTCTCAGTTAGCACTAGGTTCTTATGAGGATGCAACTGCAATGTCTACAATTTTTATTAATACTCAACTTGCCGCATGTGGCGGATGTCTTTCTGCTGCAGTAGTTACCCGTTTAGTTGGCGGTAAAACTGATGTGATTATGATGTTAAATGGTTGTTTAGCAGGATTAGTTTCAATTACTGCTGAACCATTAATGCCATCTCCAATTCTAGCAATTATAATCGGCGCTGTTGGTGGTATAATTATGTATGTTGGTACTAATTTCTTAAATAGTATGAGATTAGATGATGTAGTTGGTGCAATTCCTGTTCATATGTTTGCAGGAATATGGGGCACAATGATTGTGCCATTATCTAATCCTGACACCTCATATGTTACTCAATTTATAGGTGTTGCAGCTGTAATTGCTTTTGTTTTTATTGTTTCTTATATAGTTCTATTGATTATAAAAAATACTATAGGGCTTAGAATTAGTGAAGAAGCAGAAAAACTGGGTACTGACAAATCAGAAGTAGGAGTTGTAGCCTACTCAATCAGAGATTAATCCTTAACTTTTAAAAAATTACCTCTCAATCAATCAAGATTGAGAGGTTTTTTTATTGTATTTTTCTTCACTGCCATTTTGGCAAAAAGTTTAATGACATGATGGCATGAGAGTCGTGTTGTTTCTTTGTTTTATCCAAATGATAGTGAATGATCTTAAATTTTTAAACGGAGAAATTAGAATGATTAAAAGAATAGTTTTATACTCATTACTATTCACTTCTTTATTAAGTGTTAGTGCTTATGCAGGAACAGACGATGAAACTGCTTATGCTCTGAACACTCTATTATTTTTAGTAAGTGGGTTCTTAGTAATGTTAATGGCAGCAGGTTTCTGTATGCTTGAATCAGGAATGGTTACATCTAAGAGTGTATCCACAATTGCCGCAAAAAATATTGGACTATATTCAATTGCAGGACTTATGTTCTGGGTTATAGGATACAATGTTGCTTATGGTATACCAGAAGGTGGATATATTGGATCATTTACCCCGTGGAGTGATGCCTCCGCAATTGATACAGGCTATTCTGATGGCTCAGATTGGTTTTTCCAAATGGTTTTTTGTGCAACAACAGTTTCAATTGTATCAGGTACATTAGCTGAAAGAATCAAAATATGGCCTTTCTTTTTGTTTGCTGCAATTTTAACCGGAATTATTTATCCAATTGAAATGGGTTGGCAGTGGGGAGGCGGTTGGTTATCAGCTGCTGGCTTCTCAGATTTTGCTGGTTCAACTCTAGTGCACGCGGCTGGCGGTGCAGCAGCATTGGCTGGTGCGATCGTACTAGGCCCACGTCTTGGTAGATTTAGTAATGGTAAATTAGTACCATTTGCTAGTTCGTCTATTCCACTAGCAACTCTTGGTACTTTCATTCTATGGTTTGGCTGGTTTGGTTTTAATGGTGGATCTCAATTAGCTTTAGCTGGTTTTGAAAATGCTACTGCTGTAGCTACCATCTATATTAATACAAATCTTGCAGCTTGTGCCGGTGTTATGACTTGTGCAATTATTACAAGATTAGTTAATGGTAAAACTGATGTCATTATGATGCTAAATGGAGCACTTGGTGGCTTAGTTGCAATTACTGCTGAACCACTTACACCAACTCCTCTTATGGCAATTATAATTGGCTCTATTGGAGGAATTATTGTAATACTTGGTACTCAAGCTCTAAACAAATTTCAGATTGATGATGTTGTAGGAGCTATTCCAGTTCACTTATTTGCTGGAATTTGGGGTACTCTTGCTGTTCCTCTTACCAATAGTGGAACATCTTTTGGACCACAATTACTTGGTACAGCTTCAATTTGTGCTTTTGTTTTTGTAGTTTCATTCATTGTTTGGTCAATCATGAAAGCAACTATAGGCATTAGAATAAGTGAAGAAGCCGAGAAAGAAGGAACTGATATAGCTGAAACAGGTGTAACAGCTTACGCAATCAGAGACTAATTTCCTCCTGACCTAAAGAAACGGTCCTGCGAATTTTCCCCTTAATTTTTTTTGCAGGACCGTTTTTATTTTGATTTTTTATATTTTCCTAATAAAGTCTTCTCCTAATGGAAAATCACAAACATAAATTTGAAAAAAAGAAAGCTGGAGTATTTTTTTTTAAATCCTCTAGTCCATTTGAATTTCATCATATTTTAAATGGTATAGACATAGAGCCTAAAGAGGAAATTTATGGTTCACTTATTTTTCCTGAAAATGTGAAACTCCCATGTCCTGCTGTAATCGCTGTTCATGGTAGTGCAGGACTAAGAGGAAATCATCATGACCATATTGTTAATCTGTTAGAAGCCGGTATTGCTGTTTTTAGAATTCATAGCTTTGAAGCAAGAGGTTTAATTTCTATTATTGAGGACCAAATGAGAGTGACTTTAGCTACAATGATTACGGACTCATTTCGTGCACTCTCTATGTTAACTCAACATCCTGATATAGATCCAAATAAAATTGGAATTATGGGTTGGAGCCTTGGAGGCAGTACATCTTTTTATTCTGCTTGGTCCCCAATAGTCAAAGCTTTGACTTTAGGAGATGAAAAATTTTCAGCTCATCTTCCACTTTATCCTGGAACTCATATTAAACCCGAAATCAATGAATGGACTGATGCTCCAATGAAAATTTTATGCGGAGATGCAGATGATTATACTCCAACTAGTCTTGTCAAAAATATTCTTGAATACATGAAGCCAGCTAAATCAAATATAGATCTCATTACTTATCCAGATGCTCATCACTCTTTCGATTCTATCGATCCAATAGAATTTATTCCTTATGCCATTAGACTTACTGAAAAGTTTGCGGTTATTGATAAAAATACTAATCTAACATTCACCTTAGACGATGGAACTGTAATACCTTGTGATGATGCTGAAGGTCGTACGAATCTTATTAAGGCAGTTCCAGGCATAATGGGCGCTCATGCAGGTTGTAACTGGGAAGCTCGACGTCAGTGTCATAAAGACGTTGTTTCCTTTTTCAAAAAAGAATTTTTAAACTCATAATTTATTTAGATTCTAAAGTATTGACTCTAAGATTGAGCAGTGCAATAATAAGAACAAAACAAGAACAAATTAGTATTTAATCAATGTTATTAACCTTTTACAAAGAGGGTGTGGAATGTGGATTCCCATCTCCAGCCAGGGATTTTACTGAGAGCTCTATAGATTTAAATGAAGAGCTGATTCATCGTCCCAACTCAACTTTTGTCGTTAGAGCACGCGGCCATTCAATGATTGATGCAGGCATCTCACCTGGTGATTTGATTATTGTTGATCGAAGTTTAAAGCCACGTCATGGATCAGTAATAGTTGCAGTATTAGATGGAGAACTCAGTATTAAGACTCTTAGTATAAAAAGTAAACATGATATTTTATTAAAATCAGCAAATAAAAACTATGAGGATGTTCACGTTTCAGAAGAAATGGATTTTATGATTTGGGGTGTCTGTACATATGTAATTCATGACTTGAAAAAACTTAATTCTTCTTTATGAAAAAAAAAATTTTTGCACTCATAGACTGTAATGCATTTTATGTTTCTTGTGAAAGAGTGTTCAATCCAAAGTTAAATAACAAACCTGTGGTGGCACTGTCCAATAATGATGGTTGTATTATCGCTAGATCTAAAGAAGCAAAAGCTCTCGGTATCAAGATGGGAGTTCCACTTTTTAAAGTTAAAGAGATTGTAGAAAAAGAAAATGTAATTGTATTTTCATCTAACTACACTTTGTACGCAGATATGTCGCGGCGAGTTATGAATATAATATCTGAGTTTGCTCCAAGTATTGAAGTTTATTCAATTGATGAAGCATTTATTGAGTTAACCAATATGAATGTAGACTATGAGTCTTATGTTCGTCAGATGAGAAAAGTAATTTTACAATACACAGGTATTCCAGTTAGTATTGGTATTGCCTCAACAAAGACTTTAACAAAAGTAGCAAATCATATTGCTAAAGATGATGAGTCTTTAGAAGGTGTTTGTTCATTAGTTAAACATGAGAATTTAGATCAAGTTTTAGAAGACACTAACGTCGCAGATGTATGGGGTGTTGGACGACAGCTATCTAAGAAGTTAATAGCGAATGGTGTATTTAATGCCAAACTATTGAAAAATTGTGAAGATGCATGGGTGCGAAAAATGATGAGTGTTAATGGATTAAAAACAGTATCTGAATTAAGAGAGATATCTTGTCTAGATTTGGAGGAAACTTCTGCTACTCGAAAAAGCTGTTGTACTACAAGGTCATTTGGAAAACCATTGGTAAACCTTGATGATATAGAGCAAGCAGTTACCACGTTCGCTCGTCGTGCGACAGAGAGAATTAGAGGTGAAAATTTAACTGCTTCCACAGTCTCTGTTTTCTTAAGAACAAATCCTTTTGATAGAAATCGTTATTATTCAAATAGTTCAACCACAACATTGAGTTATCCAACTTATGATACAATGCAGATAGTTAAGACAGCCTTACAGTTAACTAAAATAATTTTTCGAGAAAATTATAAGTATAAGAAGGCAGGCGTTTTATTAAGTGGGTTTTATGAAAAAGGTACTGAAACAAAAGATTTATTTTCTGAGGCAAGATATAGATCACCAAAATTGATGTCTGCAGTTGATCAAATTAATGAGCGTTATGGGAGTGATACAATTCAAATAGCAACAGAATGTCAGATAGGCAAATGGAAACAAAAGAGAAAGAATTGTACTCAGAGTTATACAACTCAACTTGATAACGTTTTATTGATTTAAATTTTTAGATAAAAAACTCTCAAACACATTAACAATTTTATCTTGTATTTTAGCACTCCCACCATGCCCACCGGTAAACATAAAGACGTCAGCATCATTATTTATTTTAATGATAGCTCGTACTGAGTCAGGAGAGACTTCTGTATCATCATCGGCATAGGCAATATGAAATGGTATTTTATTTTTTGAAAAAGCTTCGTAGATATATGTGTAGTTTTTGGGAAAAAGATTTCTTGAGGCTGAAAGCAGAGCGTATTCAGTTCCAGGTAGACTTAATTGATTAATATATTTTTCAATAAAGTCTTCATTAATAAATTCTTCATTATTCCATTCAAGAGCTCTTTTTTTTATTAATGGTAATCCAAAAAATCGCATCATTATTTCTCCGACAATAGGAACATTTAGAATTTTAAAAATGTAATTATCAATGTGAACAACTGGAACTTGTATTCCTACAGCCAATGAACGATCAATATGATTATTTGAATATTGAACTGCAATGGGCGCTCCCATTGAAACTCCATAAAGTATAAATTTATCAATCTTTAAATGATTAAGAAGCTCATCAAGTTGCAATTGATAAACATCCATAGAATATTTTATTTTAGGACGATCTGAGTAACCTCGACCAAACTGGTCATAACATATAACCCAATAATTTAATTCACTAAGGCGTTGACAAAACTCTGAGTAACCCTCCGATGGAAGAGTTCCTCCATGAATTACGACAATAGGTGTATTATTTTTTGTCCCAAATTCTCTATATGCAGTTAAGCCATTCGTTAATTTAACAAACTCATAATTTGAAGAACTTTGATATTCTATGAGATTTCCACTTTCACGGTTCATCAAATTGTACATTAGATAGACTAGAATTATTATTATTAAGAGAGCAATGAGCATAAATTGGTATAACATATTCATTTTCAATAAAATTTAGGTCTAATTGTTAGTTGCTTAAGAACCTTCATTTTGCTAGCATAAATACCTTATAACAAAAATAAAGAAGGTAATTAATAATGAAAAAATCAATATTTACAGTTCTATTAGGAGCTTCTCTGATAGCCCTGATTTCTGGTTGCTCACAACAAAAAGAAGAAGTAGCAGCTAGTGACATAAATGTAGGGATTATTCTTGGTTTTACAGGACCAATTGAATCTTTGACTCCCACAATGGCGTCTTCTGCAGAAATGGCTTTTAAGGAAGCAACTGATGCAGGAGTACTTAATGGATCAACTTTAAATCCTGTTAGAGCTGACTCAACTTGTATAGATGCTGCTGCAGCAACATCTGCTGCTGAGAGACTTGTTACAGCTGATAATGTTGCAGCAATCATGGGCGCCGACTGTTCAGGTGTTACTACTGCAATTGCAAACAATGTTGCTGTACCAAATGGTGTTACAATAATTTCACCATCTGCAACATCACCTGCACTAACTACAATTGAAGATAAAGGATTTTTCTTTAGAACAGCACCATCTGATGCTCGTCAAGGACAGGTTCTTGCTCAAGTTGTAATGGATAGAGGAATTAAAAAACTGGCAGTAACTTATACAAATAATGATTATGGTAAAGGTTTGTCAGATAGTTTCGTAGGTGCATTCAAATCTATGGGTGGAGAAGTAACTATTGAAGTTCCTCACGAAGATGGAAAAGCTGATTACTCTGCTGAAGTAAGTACTTTATCAGCTTCAGGTGCTGAAGAGCTTGCTGTCCTTGGTTATGTTGACCAAGGTGGAAAAGGCATTATCCAAAACTCTCTTGATACAGGTGCATTCTCAAGATTCATTTTAGCTGACGGAATGATCGGTCAAAGCTTGATTGATAACGTTGATGGTGATCTGACTGGTACATTTGGTACTTTACCTGGAAATGAATCAGATGGAGCTGCAATGTTTATTAAAATGGCAAGTGCAAATGGTATTCCTGGTGATGGACCATTTGAACAAGAGTCTTACGATGCCGCTGCTTTAATCGTTCTTGCGATGCAAGCTGGTGGATCTGCTGATAGAGCCACTATTGCAAAAAATGTAATGGGAGTTGCAAATGCCCCTGGAACAGAAATTCTTCCAGGCGAATTAGCAAAGGCCATTAACCTTCTTAAAGATGGTAAAGAAGTAAATTATCAAGGCGCAACGAATGTTGAGTTTTCTGATGTTGGTGAAGCATCAGGATCTTATAAGGAACTAGAAATAGGTTCCGGTAAGTTCAATACAATTCGAGTTAGATAATTTTGCCTGTAAGGCCTAGTTTATCTAGGCCTTACAACCTTCTCAGGGATTACACCTCTGGGCATAAATCTCAAAGTAATTAGTAAAATTGCTCCCATAATGAATAGTCTCATATGAGGAGCGCTTGCAATTAAATGCATTTTAATTGGATCCCCATAATCAAGTCCACTAGTCACTAAGCTAATAAAAGCAATTGAAATAGGCTCTGCTTCTATCCACATAAACCAAATAAAGAAACCACCAAATATTGAACCTAAATTATTTCCACTTCCACCAACAATTACCATTACCCAAATTATAAAAGTGAATCTTAGTGGTTGATAAGTCCCTGGTGTAAATTGTCCATCTAAGGTTGTTAACATTGCTCCAGCAATTCCAATAATAGCCGAGCCTAATATAAAAACTTGCAAATGTTGCCCAACAATATTTTTGCCCATAGCACTTGCGGCTACTTCATTGTCTCTTATTGCTCTTAACATTCTTCCCCAAGGAGAATTAAGTGCAAGTTGACTTAAAAAAAATAGAACTGCAAGAACTATAATAAATAAACCTGCATAGCAAAGTTTTACATAAATGCTTGATCCCTCAATTACTAATTTGTTTAATAAGTCTTGTTTGCTCGATACAGTTTCAATAGCTGAAAGTTTTGATGAATTAAGCCATTCAATAAAATTAATAAACCATTCTGACTCCTGTAGTCGAATTTCATAAGGCACAGGTCTTGGTAATCCTGTTACATTTTTTACTCCTCGTGAAAGCCATTCTTCATGCTTTAAGACCGCTATGACAATTTCAGAAATACCAAGAGTAGCAATTGCTAAGTAATCCGATCGTAGTCCTAATGTAACTGTACCGATAATCCAGGCAAGAAATGCAGCAGCAAATGCAGCTGCAACCCAAGAAAATATGATTGGCATTCCAAGCCCTCCAAGAAAACCAGTTTTTGCTGGGTTAATATCCTCAATTAAATCTACTGATGGCCCATAAAAATTACCTAATCCAATAGCCGCCAATAAAATTACAAAAACTATTAGAAATCTTTTTTTGAAAACAGAATTTACGTATTTTGATATATAAAATATAGAAATTGATGCGACAATTACTATGAACAGACTGATTAACATTCCAGTTCCTGCAATTGACCATGCCTCATAAATTGGTTGGTGAGATATTAGTACAGCTACAAGTCCACCTAAGGCGGTGAAGCCCATAACTCCAGCATTAAACAAGCCAGCATAGCCCCATTGCAAGTTAACACCCATAGCCATAATAGCTGAGACAATGCATAAGTTGAAAATACCAATTGAAACAGACCAAGATTGGGCTACTCCAACAATAATCAAAAGTAGTGCCATCACTAAAAATGCAAGCTGCGTTCTGTACTTTTCAATCACAATGTTTTACCTCTAAAAATTCCAGTAGGGCGGATTACTAGAACTATAACTAATATTATGAATGAAATTGCGAATTTGTAGTCAGTAGACAAAAATTGCATCAGTCCACTTGGCTCAAGATTAGTTGGCAGTAAGTACATAAAAAACTTCTTGTATGCATAGGTAAGCATCACTTCAGAAAAAGCAATAATGTACCCACCTGCTACTGCTCCTAATGGATTGCCTATACCTCCAACAATGGCTGCTGCAAACATTGGCAGCAGTAATTGAAAATATGTAAAAGGTTTAAAACTTTTATCTAATCCATATAGAACTCCAGCAATGGTTGCTAGCATTCCAACAATAATCCATGTAATCATAACTACTCTGTCAGGATTAATTCCTGATAAAAGAGCAAGGTCTTCATTGTTAGAGTATGCTCTCATTGATTTTCCCATTTTTGTTTTTTGTAAAAAATAAAATAGGGCCACCATAGTGATCAACGCTATTACGATTGTTAAAACTTGTGTCGACTTAATGCTTAGTCCTTCAGGAAGACCAGTGTAAGATTTAAACTCAACTGCTTTTATTATAAATTTTTCACCATCAAAAAATGTTCTATCTTTTGGACCTATTATAAATCTTACTATTGCATTCATGATGAACATAACTCCAACCGATACGATCATAAATACAACTGGTTGACTTTTTTGTTCTCGATAAAATTTATAGACAATCTTGTCAGTTATCAGACAAAAAGCAGCAGTTAGCGCCATAGCAAAAGGGAGCGCTATTAGTGCAGTAGGAAGTACACCTGCTGTTAATCCCCATGACTGAAACAGCCATGTTATGAGTATCGCTATCATAGTGCCGAATGCCATCAGATCGCCATGAGCGAAATTTGAAAATCTTAGAACTGCATAGACAAGAGTAATACCTAGAGCCGCAAGTGCTAGTTGCGAACCATAAGATAAAGCTGGGACAATTACAAAGTTTGCTAAAAGTATTAGAGCATTAATTAAATCGTAATTTTCCATACTTATCCGCCTAAAAAAGCCTTTCTAACTTCCGCATCGTTCAGTAGCTCAGAGCCTTTTCCTGTAAATTTATTTTTTCCAGCAACAAGGACATATCCAAAATCTGCAATATTTAGTGCCTGCTTTGCATTTTGCTCAACAATTATTATTGCCACTCCTGTTTTTTTAATATCAATAATTTTATCAAAAAGTTCATCCATAACTACTGGTGAAACCCCAGCCGTTGGTTCATCAAGCATTAAAACATTTGGTTTTGTCATTAATGCTCTTCCAACTGCTACTTGCTGTCTTTGACCTCCAGATAATTCACCGGCCATCTGTTCTTTTTTTTCACAAAGAATTGGAAATAATGAATACATTTCTTCAAACGTTTCATCTAGATCATCTTCTCTCAGATAAGCACCCATTTCTAAATTTTCTCTAACTGTTAATTCGTTAAATATATTCATTGTCTGCGGGACAAATGATATTCCAGAGGCAACTCGATCTTGAGGTGAAAAATTAGAAATATCTTTTCCATCAAGGAATACTTTGCCTTGGTTAAGTTTTAACATGCCTAGCATTGCCTTCATCGCTGTAGATTTACCAGCACCATTTGGACCAACAATTACAGATATCTCTCCTTTATTCACAGAAACACTACAATCATTAAGAATATTTTCACCACCATATCCACCAACTAAATTTTCACAATAAAAGAAATTGCTCATACTGCTCCACTTCTTCCTAAATAAGCTGAGATCACTTCTTCATTTTTCTTTATATCTTCAATTTTACCCTCAGTAAGAATTTTACCCTCTGACATTACAATAACTTTGCTGCAAAGTTTGCTGATAAATTCTATGTCGTGTTCAATCATACAGAACGTATAACCTTTTTCTTTATTAAGTTTTAAAATAACTTCTGCAATTTCATTCAAAAGAGTTCTATTAACTCCTGCTCCAACTTCATCAAGTAAAACAATATTAGCATCGACCATCATTGTTCTTCCAAGTTCTAGTAATTTTTTTTGACCTCCAGATAAGTTGCCAGCCAATTCATAGGTAAGATGTGATAGGTTTAAAAATTCAATAACTTCAGTTGCCTTATCTTTTATTTTTTTCTCTTCATCTTTTATTTTTTTTCGATTTATCCAAGCGTTCATTAATTTTTCACCAGATTGAAATCCAGGAACAACCATTAGATTTTCAAGTACAGTCAGTTTTGAAAATTCATGTGCAATTTGAAATGTTCTTAGTATGCCTTCATAGAATAGTTGATGTGACGGTTGTCCTGTAATATCTTTATTTTTAAAAAATATCGATCCACTTGAAGGCTCAATACTCCCACAGATCACATTAAATAAAGTTGTTTTACCCGCTCCGTTTGGTCCAATTAACCCAGTAATTGAGCCTTGTTCAATTTCGAGTGATACATTATTAACGGCATGGATACCGCCAAATTTCTTACTAAGGTTTTTTATTTCAAGCATTTTTTAAACAATACGCTAGTGACAACAATGGAGCAATTACTTATTAGCATTTGAAGTTTGATTTAAATAAAGAGCAAACAAAATAAGGCCTAGTGAAATCAGTACATTTATTTCAATTGCTTCATTTAAGAAAATTGCTCCAGAAAAGTAAGCTATTAAAGGAATCATAAAATTTATTAATGACAAAAAAACAGGTCCAGTTGTCTCAATAATTTTAAAAAATAAAAGATTTGCAATTGCTGTTGCAAATACTCCTTGCACTGATACTGCTAAAATAGCTTTGGAATTAAAATCATTAAGCCAAAACGGTTCAAGAAATAAAGCAAATGGCAGTATCCATATAACGCTTGCAATTGTTACTCCAGTTGCAAGAGAAATAAAATTTATTTCAGGAACGAGTTTAGTTAATACAGCGTTCAAACCATAACAAGCAGCAGCTAATAAAACAATAAGCTGACTTATTATTTCAATTGAATTCCCTTTTCCTATCTGCGTGAGAGTATCAAAACCAAAAAGTATTAATAATCCACAAAATGCAATAATAAAGCTAAGTACTTTTTTAAAATTGATAATTTCATTCTTTAAAATAATTGCACTCAATGCTAATGTAAGTAAAGGCATTGGAGACATTAACACTCCAGCTAAACCGGCATTTATATATATTTCTGCTGAAGAAATTAATGAAAAAGGTATAGCTAGTCCAAAAGCTCCAAGAATAAAATAAAAGAGAATTAGTTTTGGTTTAAGTACTAATTTTTGTTTTTGTAGTTTCATAACTACATATAAAATTATTGATGCCATCAGAAGTCTTAAAAAAACATTTGTAATAGGGCCGATTTCTTCAACTGCTAGTTTGATAAATAAAAAATTGACTCCCCAAATAGTTGCTAATGAGAGAAGAAATATCCAGCTGATAAAACTTGTTTGATTTATTTGTTTCATTTAGGTCGGAGGAGAGTATTATTGTATATCTTGAATGTAAACGTATTAATATATGAGGACTATATTCATTTTTGTTGCTTTATTGTCGATGCTTACGAGCTGTGCTAGCAAGCCGCCAGATAATCAGGATAATATTTGTAAAATATTTAGCGAAAAATCATCATGGTACCGTTTAGCTAATAAATCAGAAGAAAAATGGGGGGCTCCAATTCACGTACAGATGTCAATCTTAAGACAAGAATCTTCTTTTCAAAATAGAGTAAAGCCTGAACGAGAAAAACTCTTTGGTGTTATTCCATGGAAGCGTAAATCTAGCGCATTTGGATATACTCAAGCAATTGATGGTACTTGGGATTGGTATAAAAAAGAAAATAATAAGCCATTAGCTTCAAGAGTTAATTTTGCTGATGCAGTTGATTTTACTGGATGGTATATAAATAAAACAACTTCAATTAATAAGATTAGCAAAAATGATACCTATAATCAGTACTTAGCTTATCATGAAGGACATGGTGGATATAAAAAAGGAACTTACAAAAGTAAAGAATGGTTAATCGAAGTTGCTCGCAAAGTAAAGATGAGGGCTGATCGATACGATTCTCAATTAAATGAATGTGAAAATAATTTTAGTAAAAAATTTCTGGGTATTTTTTAATGAAATCTAATAAAAAATTAGTTGCTGTTACAATGGGCGATCCCTCTGGTGTTTCAACCGAGATCATTATTAAGTCTTGGAAAAAAACTGCAAATACTTTTTTTGTAATACATGATCCTGATTATATTAAAAAAGTTGCAAATAAGTTTAAAACAAAAGTAAAAATTAAAACTATATCTAGACCAGAAGAAGCTCATGAGGTTTTTAAAAAATTTTTACCTGTTCTACCAATCAAGATCGATAAAGACACTAAATTAGGCAAGCCAAATCATAAAAATTCAGAAAATATTTTTAACTCAATAGATCTTGCAGTTAAACTTGCCAAAAAAAAAGAAGTTTCAGGAATTGTCACAAGTCCTATATCTAAAGAAGTATTATCTAAATTTAAAAAGAACTTTTCAGGTCATACAGAGTACTTAGCAAAATCGGATAAGAAAAAACAATTTGGAATGATGTTATTAAATAAGAAACTCAGAGTTGTTCCTTTTACAACTCATGTTCCATTAAAAAATGTACATAAATATATAAAACAAAAACCATTATTTGATGCAGTTAAACTTTTAAATCATTCATTGAAAAAAAATTTTAATATTAAAAAGCCAAAAATTGCTGTTACAGGCCTTAATCCGCATTCAGGAGATGGAGGTCTTTTAGGTAATGAAGAACAAAATATTATATTACCGGTCATAAAAAAAATTAAAAAATCTGGGATATCAATATCAGGTCCCTTATCTCCAGACTCAGCTTTTCAACAAAAAAATCTAAAATTCTTTGATGCTTTTCTCTGCATGTATCATGACCAAGCCTTAATACCAGTCAAGACAATTGATTTTGAAAAAACAATTAATTACACGCTTGGTCTGTCTTTTGTGAGAACCAGTCCAGATCATGGAACAGGATATGATATTGCTAATAAATTTATTGCTAATGAAACAAGTTTAATTACAGCTATAAATTACGCTGCTAAAATTTAATTTTTTATTTTTCAATACTAAAGGTTTGAACAGCATCATTAAAAGAACCAAATAGTTTTTTTGAAAAATCATCTGTTGTAGAAGAAGTTTCAGGATGCCACTGAACTCCATAAAAATAACCTTTATAATCTTTCAAACTAATTGCTTCGACAGTCTCATCTTTAGCAATTCCTTCAATTTCAAGTGGGTCTGCTAATTTATCAATTCCTTGGGTATGCAATGAGTTAACTTCAATGGACTCTCTTCCGGCTAATTTATGAAGTTTTCCATCTTCAGTTAGATAAACTTCATGCTGTTTTCCAAACTGAATATCAGGATCCTCAGATTTAGGTGCACGATGATCCATTCTTCCTGGTACGTCATGAATGTCTGCATGTAATGATCCCCCAAGAGCAACATTGACTTCTTGAAAACCTCTACAGATTCCAAGCAACGGAATTTTTTTATAAAAAATATGTTCGATCAAAGGTAATACAGTTTTGTCTCTGTTAAGATCTAATGGCTCAACAACTTTATCCTTGTTATAAAACTCAGGATAAACATTTGATAGATTTCCTGTAAGCAGTACACCATCAAATCGATTAAGAATTACTTTATAATTTTCAGTTTCTGCAGTTGCAGGGAGAATAACAGGCGTACAATCAGTACTATTTATCAATGCATTCACATAATTTGCACCAGTAGCATGGTATGTTCTTTTTACATCATCACGAGTAAAGACGTCTGCAAAAATAGCGACTAATGGTTTATTTTGCCTATACATAATTATTTAAATATTATTTACCTTACAAATATTTAGCATATATTACTTTATGTATGGTCATCAATATCGAAAATAAAAATAGTAAAGTGAGCGCCCAAAGCTCTTGGCAAGATGTGTTAGCTTTGAATGAGCAACTTTCTTCTGATGAGCAAATAACTCAATCTTCAGTTAGAGCTTTTTGTGAAGATAAGCTTCTACCAAGAATCGTTCATGACAATCGGAATGAACACTTTTCAAGAGAAATTCTCTATGAAATGGGTGAACAAGGTTTACTAGGATCTTATCTCAAAGGCTATGGTTGTGCAGGCGCTAACTATGTTAGCTATGGTTTGATAGCACGAGAAATCGAGAGAATTGATAGCGCATACCGATCTCTGATGTCTGTTCAAACAAGTTTAGTAATGTTCCCAATCTTTCAATTTGGTACTGAAGATCAAAAAGAAAAATATTTACCCAAATTAGCTATAGGAGAATTAATAGGCAGCTTTGGACTTACCGAGCCAGATGCTGGTAGTGATCCAAACGCGATGAAAACGAGAGCAAAAAAAGTAGCAAATGGTTATCAATTGTCTGGAACTAAAACTTGGATCAGCAATTCACCAGTGGCAGATATTATGATTGTATGGGCAAAAGATGATGAGAATATAATTAGAGGCTTTATTGTGGAGAGGAATAGTAAAGGCTTGAGTACTCCAAAAATAGAGGGAAAGCTATCACTTCGAGCTTCAACTACAGGGCAAATAGTAATGGAAGATGTTTTCTGTGGTGATGATCAGATTCTTCCAAATGCATCAGGGCTATCTGCTCCATTTGCATGTTTAAATTCTGCTCGTTATGGCATTTCTTGGGGATCACTAGGTGCTGCAGAATTTTGTTTTGAGTCAGCAAGACAGTATGCACTTGATCGAATTATGTTTGGCAAACCTATCGCAGCCACTCAGTTAGTTCAATCAAAGCTGGTTGATATGCAAACCGAAATTGCTTTGGGCTTTCAAGCAGCATTAAGAGTTGGAAGACTTATGGACAATTATGAATCTGATGCAAATATGGTAAGTCTTATTAAGAGAAATAATGTTTCAAAGAGTCTAGATATTGCTCGCGCCGCTAGAGATATTTTAGGTGGTAATGGTATTTCAGATGAATATCATGTCATGAGACACATGATTAATCTTGAAACAGTTAAGACTTATGAAGGAACTCATGATGTTCATACATTAATTATGGGACGAAATTTAACAGGAATCCAGGCATTTAAATAATATGGCATACTTAAATAGAACTACAAAGCAATGGCAGGATATTGATACTGCTCATCACCTTCACCCTTTTACTGATTATAAATCATTAGCAAAAGAGGGAACAAATGTAATTGTTAAAGCTGATGGTGCTCATCTAACAAATACTGATGATAAACAGTTTCTTGATGCTATGTCGGGTTTATGGTGTGTGAATGTTGGTTATGGAAGAAAAAACTTAGCAGATGTTGCTTATAAACAGATGCAAGAACTTCCTTATTATAATTCATTTTTCAAATCAGCTACCGCACCTTCAATTGAACTTGCACAACAGCTGGCTGAAATTGCTCCTAATGATCTTAATCATGCATTTTTTTCATCAAGTGGTTCTGAAGCAAATGATACCGTTGTCCGCATGGTACGAAGATATTGGGACTTAAAAGGTAAGCCCAACAAGAAAACTTTTATTAGCAGAGAATATGCTTATCACGGTAGTACGATGACAGGTGTTAGTTTAGGTGGGATGACTGCAATGCATGCTCAAGGTGGAATGATGCCGGGTTTTGAACATGTTATGCCTCCTTATTGGTATAAGTACGGCGGTGACATGTCACCAGAAGAGTTTGGAGCATATACTGCCAATAAAATTGAAGAAAAAATTAATGAAATAGGTGCTGAAAACATCGCGGCCTTTATTGGTGAACCAATTCAAGGTGCTGGAGGAGTAATTATTCCTCCTGATTCATATTGGCCTCGAGTTCAAGAAATATGCAAGCAGTACGATATTCTATTAGTTGTTGATGAAGTTATTTGTGGCTTTGGAAGAACTGGTGAATGGTTTGGTAGTGATACATATAATATCAAGCCAGACATAATCACAATGGCTAAAGGAATAAGTTCAGGCTACATACCTCTTTCAGGTATCATGGTGGGTGATAGAGTTACCGAGACACTGGTTGATGAGGGAGGTGAATTTTATCATGGGTATACATATTCTGGACATCCAGTTGCCTGTGCAGTTGCCATTGAAAATATAAAGATAATTAGAGAAGAAAATCTTATAGAAAATTCACGTAAAACTTCAGTTTATCTAAAAGAGCGTATGAATGAAATTGCAGATCATCCACTTGTTGGTGAAGTAAGAATGAAAAGTTTTATAGGAGCTGTTGAATTAGTAAAAGACAAAGACAAGCGAGAAATGTTTGAGGAAACAGGTGTTGTTGGAGGTATTTGTAGAGATTACTGTATTGAAAATGGATTAGTTATGAGGGCAGTAAGAGATGGAATGATTTTCTGTCCTCCTTTGATTTTCAATAATAATCATATTGATGAGCTAGTTGATAAACTAAAAAAATCTTTAGATCAAACTCACGCTCATATTTCTAAATCATAAGTGTAATATTCATTATCTCTGATATAGCCAAGAGACTCATAAAGTGACTGACCTGGCGTATTTGTTTTTGCTGTTGAAAGTTCTATTGAGCCAAAATTATTTTCGGATGCATATTGTTTAGCGGAATTCATCAATAATTTAGCAAAACCTTTTCTTCTATATTCTTCTCTTACAAATAAATCATAAAGGACAATTTTTTGTCTTACGTTTACTGAGTCGAAAGTTGGGTATAATTGGGTAAACCCAATACATCTACCATTATCTTCAGCAAAAAAAATCACAGATTCATTATTTGTAATTCTCTCAGCAATATACTTTTGAGCTATCTCTACATTTGATTCCTGTTTATAAAAAACTCTGTAAAGATTAAAAACTTCTCCAATAATATTTGCATCATTTTTATTTGCTCGCTTGATATTTTCTGACATCTGTTACCTCCTAAATGTTCGATAAATGGAAATGACTAAAAAAATAAAAGTAAATGAGGTGATCGAATAGATAAATCCCATTGGACCCACTATATCCATTACTCTTCCACCGATAAGTGGACCTGTTAATGAACCAACCTCAAATACCATAACAAGTATTGCTGTAGCCCCAGCAACTTGTGAAGCACTATATCGTTCCCCTAACATTGTTAGTGAAATTGCAAAAATACCACTTGCCGCTCCCCCCCACATAAAACAACTGATTGCCATAATATAAAAATTATTAATGAAGAGTGCGAATATGATTGGGCATATAAATGTAATTAAAACAGCAATATTCATGAGAAGTCGTTTATTTACTTTATCCAATAAAACCCCAACTATTGGCTGACAAATAACACCACCGACTAGAGTAATTGTGACAAATTGTAGAGCTAGATCTTGAGAAAAATTACTTTTTATCATGAAGATAGGGAAGAATGAGACAAACATTACATCATCTAATCCACATAGAATAGCAGCTCCAAAGATTGTAGGCGCTGCAATTATAGCTGCAAAAACTGGCAAAGATTTTTTTTCAGGTAACTTAGGATCATCAATTTTAATCGTAATTAGTGGAATAATTGCCAAGAAAGAAAGTGCAGCAATAACCACAAAAGGAAGCCAGCCTTCAATTCCTGTAAGTGATATAACCATTGGCCCAATAGCAAAACCAATTACAAAAACAGTATTATAAATAGTTACAATTTTACCTCTATTACTATCATCGGCCATAGACAACATCCATGTGTCAAACGCATTCCATGCTAATGCTCCAGCAAACCCAATTAAAAATCGAATAATAAACCAAGCTGTTAAACTCTCAAAAATAGGAAACGTAAAGTATAAAAGAATTGTAAATATTTGAGCTATTACGATTGAACGTGCCAAGCCAATTTTATGTATAATGATCGGAGTAATTCTTACAAATAAAATAACAGCTAAGGGTTGTGCAACTACATTTAAACCGATCTCAGTATTTGAATATCCTCGTGACTCGAGAATTAATGAAAGTAATGGAATCAGGGTTCCAAGTTTTATTCCAATAATTAAGGCACATAAAAATAAAACAAGATAGGTTCTATATTGGTTTCCCAAAAAAGATTGAATTGTAGAGGTCATTGAAATTTTTTTTCATTTTGATAGATACTTTTGAAATATTTAATTATTAAGCTTTTACAAAATTCATTCGTGTATATTTTTGGATCAAATAAAATTCTTTGCCATAATCCATCCACCATTGAATGATATGACTCACTAATCTCAATTGCACTTAATGATTTTTGGTTTGCTTTAGTATTTATTTCATCAATTAATTTCTCCATTTGTTGAAGATATATTTCGTCTTGTTTCTGACAAACCGATAGATAAGAAGGTCTAAATTTGACTTCACTATAGAATGCAATCCACACAGATATTTTGTTTCGATTTGCAATTTTTTTACTGAAATCATTCTCACAAATTTTAAGCAGCCTATCAACAGGATCTAAGTGTTCATCTTCAAATATTTTTTGCCAAGATTTTTTATATTCATCAGATAAAAATTGGAGAGAGCTTAGTAATAAATTTTCTTTTGATTTAAATCTGAAATTAGCATAGCCCTGTGACACTTTAGCTTGTTTTGCAACATGTGATATGGTTGTGTCTGCAAGCCCTCTTTTAGCGATTGTCTCAATCGTTGCATCAATAAGTTTTTGATGATTTATCGAGATTTCTTTATTTTTTTCAATTGATGAAGCCAATTGTTTTGAGCTTGCTGTTACCATGACACAATAGAGACTATACAAAGATCTTCACTAAAGATAGTTTTGTATTGAATAATCATTCAATATTGTTATCATAACTATAAATTTTTGTAAGTTTTATGCCAAAAAATACACATGATATTATTGTTGTTGGAGCAGGTCATAACGGCCTAACTGCCGCTAGTTACATGGCAAAAGCTGGCCTTGATGTTCTTGTTTTAGAGAAAAATGAATGGATTGGCGGAGCTGCAGTCAGCCGAGAATTATTCCCAGGATGGAAATATTCAAATTGCTCTTATGTGTGTAGCTTATTAAGGCCAGAAATCATGAGAGACCTTGAGCTCTATAAATATGGATTACAAATAATTCCTTACGAAGGTAGTGCGACAATGATGAGGAATGGTGATTATTATGCTCATTATCACGATCATGATATGACGATTAACTCTATTAGACGTCACTCTCATAAAGATGCAGAAGCATACGAACGATACAGCAGAGATGTTCTTAGACAATGTAAAATAATCAAACCATTACTAAAGATGACGCCTCCTGATCTTACTTCATTTAAACCAAAAGATCTTTTTGGAGCATTAGAATTTGCTAAGCATTTTGCAGCGAAAGATGAACTAGGTGGTTTAGGGGAAAAAGAAATTTACGACACGATCAGGTTTTATACGATGAGTATTCGAGATTACCTCGATGAATATTTTGAAAGTGATATTACAAAAGCACATTTAGCTGGTAGTGCAATTATTGGAACAGCATTGGGACCCTGCTCCCCAGGCTCTGCATATGTTCTTCTTCATCATTATATGGGTGAAGTTGATGGATCAGTAGGTTCATGGGGCTATTCACGAGGTGGAATGGGATCTATCACAAAAGCAATGATGGGATGTTTAAATGATCATGGTGGAGAAGTTAAGCCAAGTAGTGAAGTTACAAATGTGATTGTTAAAAATGGACGAGCAATTGGCGTTGCTACTAAAAATGGTGATGAATATTATGCAAAAAAAATTGTTTCTAATTTAGATGCAAAACGAACTTTTCTAAAAATTACTGAAGAGA
>CACIBF010000012.1 GCA_902584815.1 uncultured Pelagibacteraceae bacterium | reverse complement strand
TGATTTTAAAATTGAATTTGGAAGACTATCTTCAAATAAGAAAAAAATTGTATTGGCTGATGAGATAAGTCCTGATTCATGTAGACTTTGGGACAGCAAATCTAAGACCAAACTTGATAAAGATGTATTTAGAAAAGGTATTGGAAATTTAATCGATGCATATGAAGAAGTTGCCTCACGGTTAGGAATCATGCATTAAAGGATATGCTCGCAAAAATACATATTACCCTAAAAAAAGATGTTTTAGATCCTCAGGGAAAAGTTGTTGCTAACTCGTTGAATACTCTAGGATTTGAAACTGTTCAAGATGTTCGCCAAGGAAAATATATAGAAGTAACAATTGACGAAGAAGATACAGATATTGCAAAGCAAAAACTAAATCAGATGTGTGAAAAACTTCTAGCAAATTTAGTGATCGAAGACTATTCAGTTGAGATTGAATAACAATAGATGAAATCAAAAGTAATTGTTTTCCCAGGATCAAATTGTGACAGAGATGTCGCCGTAGCAATTAAAAAGATTTCTGGATCAGAACCTCAAATGGTTTGGCACAAGGAGACCTCTCTTAGCAATTCAGACCTAATTATTGTTCCTGGAGGATTCTCATATGGAGATTATTTAAGATGTGGTGCAATTGCATCAACTTCTCCAATTATTAATGAAGTTGTAAAAAAAGCAAACGAAGGGGTTCCAGTCATTGGTATATGTAATGGTTTTCAAATTCTAATAGAAACGTCTTTACTTGATGGAGCATTAATTAGAAATAATTCTCTAAGCTTCATATGTAGAGACGTCTATATAAAATCTGAAAATCAAACATCGATATTTACAAAAAAAACGAATATTGCAAAAATGCCTATTGCTCATAATGAAGGAAACTACTTTGCCTCTGATGAAACTCTGAAAAAAATTGTCGGGAATGATCAAGTTGCTTTTAAATATTGCAACCAAGAAGGAGAGATTACTTTTCAGTCAAATCCAAATGGATCATTAGAAAATATCGCTGGAATACTTAATGATAGAAAAAATGTACTTGGATTGATGCCACATCCTGAAAGAGCCGCTGAGTCAGCCTTAGGCTGTGACGATGGTAAGTATATCTTTGAAAGTATACTTTCATAATGAGCATTTCTAATTGGAAATATAATACCGAGCAGTCACTAGTTGAAAATCATGGCCTGAAACATGATGAATTTGAAAGCATTGTAGAAGGTCTTGGGCGTGAACCAAATTTAACTGAGCTAGGAATCTTCTCAGCAATGTGGAATGAGCATTGTTCTTATAAATCTTCAAAATATTGGCTAAAAAAACTTCCAACTTCAGGTGACAGAGTAGTTCAAGGTCCTGGAGAAAATGCGGGTGTTATTGATATTGATGATGGAGACGTTGCAGTATTTAAAATGGAAAGTCATAACCACCCCTCTTTTATTGAACCTTATCAAGGCGCTGCAACTGGTGTCGGTGGAATACTGAGAGATGTATTTACAATGGGAGCAAGGCCTGTAGCTAATTTAAATGCATTGAGATTTGGTGAGATAGATCACCCTAAAACAAAACATCTTTTATCTGGAGTCGTTGAAGGTATAGGAGGCTATGGAAATTGTATTGGTATTCCAACTGTTGGTGGAGAAGTTAATTTCCACCCTTCTTACAATGGGAATATTTTAGTCAATGCTATGACTGTTGGAATCGCTAAAAAAGATAAAATTTTTTATTCAGCTGCAGCAGGGATTGGTAATCCGGTTGTTTACGTTGGCTCAAAAACAGGAAGAGATGGAATCCACGGAGCAACAATGGCATCTGCTGAATTTGACGATGACTCTGAAGATAAAAAACCAACTGTACAAGTTGGGGATCCATTTACTGAAAAATTACTATTGGAAGCATGTCTTGAGCTAATGAAACAAGAAGCAATTATTGCAATTCAAGATATGGGTGCTGCTGGATTAACATCATCATCAATTGAGATGGCTTCAAAAGGTAATGTTGGACTCGAAATTGACTTAACAAAAGTTCCCATGCGAGCACAAAATATGACAGCCTATGAGTTAATGCTTTCAGAAAGTCAGGAACGAATGTTAATGGTTATTGATCCAACTAAAGAAAGTCTAGCACGAAATATATTTAGAAAATGGGATCTAGAGTTTGAAGTTATTGGAAAAGTTACAGATACTAAAAATTTAGTGCTAAATATGAATGGTAAAGAAGAGGCTTGTATTCCAATAAATATTTTAGTTGAGGATGCTCCTGAATACCAAAGAGATTATGTTATTAGAGAGCCATCAAAAAGAATTAAAATTATTCAAGATCAATTTGATCAAAAAACAATTATACCTGATTTAATCGAAATGATTAGTCATCCAAATTTATGTAGCCGTAAATGGATATGGGAACAATATGACCATATGGTTATGGCGGATACTATTGTAAGGCCTGGATCTGATGCAGCAGTTGTGAGAGTTCATGGAACCAATAAAGGAATTGCAATTAGCACTGATTGTTCTCCTATCTATTGTAAACACAATTCATTTGAAGGTGGAAAGCATGCGATAGTTGAAACATGGAGAAATATCATTGCATCTGGTGCTTTGCCTATTGCTGTAACGGACTGTATGAACTTTGGAAATCCTGAAAAGCCAGAAATAATGGGAGAATTTGTAGAGTGCATAAGAGGAATGGCAGAGTCATGTAGCTACTTAAATTACCCTGTAATTTCAGGAAATGTTTCGCTTTACAATGAAACAAATGGTGTTGGGATTTATCCAACACCTGCCATTGGAGGTGTTGGGCTCATAAAAGATTTATCTAAGACAATGACAATTGGCTTGAAGAATGAAGGCAATATTATTTGTGTCATTGGTGAAACGAGTGGACATTTAAATATGTCTCAATATTTATCAATCATAAAAAATAAAGAAGAAGGCTGTGTTCCAGAAATTAACTTAAAAATTGAAAAGAAAAATGGAATGTTTGTTCTAGATTGTATTGAAGGGCATTTAACTGTATCTGTCCATGATATAGGTGAAGGTGGATTATTAATAGCAATGTCTGAAATGTGTATGGCGGGTAACCTTGGAGTACAGATTGAAGTAAAAAAAGAATTTCTTCATGCGTATTTATTTGGTGAAGATCAAGGCCGTTATTTAATCGAAGTAAGTGAGAAAAATTATGAAAAAGTAATTGCTCTTGCAAAAGATTACTCAATTTATATTGAAAAACTTGGTGTTGTAGGAGGAACTGATTTAAAAATCAATCATTTAAATAAAGTATCAATCGCTCAATTAGTAGAAAAAAATTCAGAATTTTTTGAGAAATATACGGGTGAGTAACATCACTGATATCAACTTACTTATTGGTCGAATTATAATAGGTTTATATTTCTTACTACCTGGAGCCATTGCAAAAATATTTAATTATGAGTTTATATTTAATTATATGCTTGATCATGAGGTTCCCATGACGAACGTTGCTCTTATTCTGACTATAGCAATTCAGTTTATTTGCTCAATTTCAATAATCTTAGGATGGCACTCTAAAGTTTCAGCATTTATTCTTGCAGTATTAACGATTATTATAAATTATTATATGCATGATTTTTGGGATATGTCTGCTGGGTTACAACAAGAACATGAACTACAAAATTTTATAAAAAATACTGGGATCATTGCTGGCCTGCTAATTTTATCTGCAGCACATCCTGGTAAATATAGTATCAAAAATTAATTAATCATCTAAGCCGTCAGAAAATATCTTTAGTTTCCTCAATCTTAAAACAAAGATGGATATTGCAATTAGCAAAATTGCTCCACCTTCATAAAGAAGATAGCTTGGATCACCAGACTTACCTTGCAAAATAATAAAACGAGCAAGAGCAGTAATTGCAATAAATAATGGAATACTTATTCTAATGCGATCCAAGGTCCAATATTCTCGAGCCATTTGAATAACCTCAAGATAGATAAATAAAAGTAAAAGATCCGCCAAAGTAATTGTCATTGCCAAATACATAGCTTGGAATTCTTTACCAATTGAAAAAACAGTTGCTATAAGAATTGCTACAACCATTGCTTTTTCAAGATATTTAATATTTTGAATCACTGCCCTTATATTATAAGAGATAATTTTCTATGCAATACAGATTAATTCCATAAAACCTTAATTTTTATAACTTATAATGTTGAAATCTTTTGTAGAATGATTAATTGTATTTCTATTATGCCAATGGAACAGAAAGAAATTGAAAGTTTAATCAAGGTTTCAATACCAGATGCAGAGGTAACAATTACTGACCTTGCAGGAGATAACAATCATTTTTCTGCTCATATTACTTCTTCTTTATTTGATGGAAAAACAAGAATTCAACAACATAAAATGGTGTATGATGCTTTAGAAGGAAGAATGGGAGGTATTCTTCACGCGCTCTCTCTTAAAACTACAGTAAAAAAGGATTAAATTATGAATGATCATGTATCTGAAAGTATTCAATCTACAATAGACAGCAATGATGTTGTTTTATTTATGAAAGGGAGCAAAGAGATGCCACAATGTGGCTTTTCAAATGCAGTAGTAAATGCACTATCGTATTTAGATGTGAAATTTGAAGATGTTGACGTACTTCAAAATGAAGAAATTCGTGAAGGCATTAAAGTATTTAGTGATTGGCCAACAATACCTCAGCTATATGTAAAAGGTGAGTTTATTGGAGGCTGTGACATTGTAAAAGAAATGTTTGAAACTGGAGAATTGTCTCAATTATTCACTGAAAAAGAAATTGCTCACACGAAAAAAGATTAAGATTTTATTAAATACGCTCTCGTATCATTAAAAACTTTTAGCCCTCGGTCAATAATTTTGGACTGCCATATTTGATCATCAGGATTAAAAGTGCGCATCAATTTCATTCTTGACCAATGCTTTAGTAAGTCTTCATCTCCTTTGAGTGAGCTGTTTTGTGTCCACATATTTTCAGCTCTCAAATTTTTAAATACTGTTGTTGGAGGAAAGGTACCAAACTCCTGTGTTACATATATCCATTTTATATCTGAAAAATAATTTGTTATTCCAGAGTGGAGATCGCCTTTGATTTTATAACCAATTCCTTTATCTGGATCTAAAGGAGCAACATGATCTTGATAAATATTCCTCAAGACATCGTAGTCTTGTTTACTGATTGAATCTGGAATTAAAATTGTGTCATATCCAGAAGGTCCTAGTCCCGTATGAAGGTCAACTGCGACTGCTTCTTTTACTTGAGTAATATTATTTTTTAACCAATTCATTATTAATGCAGGTCCTTTCTGCATCTCTTTTCCTCCAAATTGAATACTGTCAGATCTTTGGTATTGGCCTTGAGCAATCCATTGTTTTAGGTTTCTAAATCCATATTTTATAAGATAAAGAGCCCCTTTGAAATAGAAAGAAAAATCATATTTATTTGGAATTTTTGATGGATTTAAAAAATTATTAATCCTTTCATAACCATCTGGTTCACCGTGAAACTCAGATTTTTCATTTAGAAAATTACGGTTGAGGTCAACATTATTTTCATTCACTCTTCGAAGCCATGCCATACCATATGGATTAATTATATGGATGAATATTATACAATGTGTATCAAATGGTGCTTCATTACTGATAAGATCTAAAACTGATAACTGTATTGCTGATCCTGCAAATCCCTCTACTCCATGAATTCCAGAGGTATATAAAAACATTTTTTCAGATTGAATTGATCCAACAATAGCAATATCAATAATAAGTTCTTCAGAAAATGGTCCACAATGATCTAAATTTAATTGTTCGTGTACAACATTATGACCAAGTATTTTTAGATTAGATATTTGCTCTCTAAAACGAGAGGAAGCTTCATTATAATTTTTTGAAAACCAATGCGATGGACTCATTGGTTGCTGTAATTACCTTGAGTAATACTCGATTACTAAATTGGGTTGCATCTCAGCAGCATAAGGGACTTCAGCAAATTGTGGAACTCGAATAAATGTCGAAGTTAGTTTCTTTTCATCAAGCGTTATGTATCCAGGGATATCTCTCTCTTGGTTTTTTTGAGCTTCAATAACAACGGCCATAGCTTTAGATTTATCTTTTACTTCAACTACATCACCTTCATTTAAAAGGTAGCTAGCTATATTAACTCTTTTACCATTTACTTTAACGTGACCATGATTAATAAATTGTCTCGCTGCAAAAACTGTTTGAACAAACTTAGATCTATATACCACTGTATCCAATCGTCTTTCTAAAAGACCAATTAAATTTTCACCAGAGTCTCCTTTTTGTCTTAAGGCTTCATGATAACAATTACGAAACTGTCTTTCATTTAGATTTCCATAATAACCCTTGAGCATTTGTTTTGCATGAAGTTGAACCCCGTAGTCAGATAATTTTCCAGCATGCTTTTGACCATGCTGACCAGGTCTATATTTTCTAAGATTGAATGGGCTTTTTGGTCGACCCCAAAGGTTAACGCTTAATCTTCGATCAATTTTGTGTTTTTGTGTTATACGTTTCGACATAGATAATTCGAGGATTTATAGAGTTTTTAGCATGATTGTCAAATGGGAAAGCTATATTTTTCCCGTTTTCTCATACTTAGTTAAAGCAGTAATAATACCCCTTAAAGTCTGCACTTCTCGACCACTTAAATTGGCCCTATGGAATAAATTTCTTATATTTTGCTTCATTTTATCCATTTTTTCTGTTGGTTCAAAAAAACCTCTCTCTTCTAGTTCTAGCTCTAAATGACTAAAAAAATTTAAAAGTTCACTGTTATTAACTTCATTGTCTAGATTATTTATAGATATATCAGTATTTTTATTTATTGACCTGAATAAAGAATAACAAAAAACTGTCACAGCGTGAGATAAATTTAAAGAAGAAAAATTATCATCTGTATTTATTGTTACGCATTTCGATACAAGAGAAATATGAGCGTTTGTTAATCCAGATGCTTCGCCACCAAAAACAATACCTATTTTCTGATTTTTTGGTTTGAGAATTATTTCATCAATGAGTTTTTCATTAGAAACTATTTCTTTGTTCATGTCTCTTCGCCTTGCTGTAAAAGCAACCGAGTAATCAATATCAGATAACGCTTCTTTTAAATCTTTATAAACTTTAGCATTGTCAACAATACTATGTGAGTCAACTGCAACTGCATGTGCTTTTTCAGAAGGCCATTCTAATTTGGGACTTACTATTTTCAAATCCTCTATACCAAAATTAAACATTGCTCTTGATGAAAGACCAACATTTTCAGGAAGTTGTGTATCAACGAGGATAATCGATATATTTGACTGACTCATGAATTACTTTAATGGAGCTGTATTTTCTTTCATCAGTTTATATTCAAAGCTATCTAATAATGCTCTAAAAGATGCCTCAATAATATTTTCTGAAACCCCAATAGTATACCAACTTTTTTGATTCTTATCGGCACATTCAATCGACACTCTTGTGATAGCATCTGTTCCAGTATTTAAAATTCTAACTTTATAATCGATTAATGATAAATCTTTAATAACATCTGAATATCCACTAGATTCAAAATTGTTTCTTAAAGCCTTATCTAAAGCATTCACTGGTCCCACTCCTGATCCAGTCCCAATAATTTCTTCTGAACCTATTTTTAATTTCACTTCAGCATTAGACATTGTTTCGCCTTCACTACCAGAATTTTCAACTTTTACGCTAAAATTTTGTACAGAAAAAAACTCAGGTATTTCAAGAAGAACTTTTTTTACCAAAAGTTCAAATGAAGCATCAGCGCCATCATAAGAATAGCCATTAAACTCTCTTTCCTTTACACGATCTAATATCTTTTGAACGGTCTTGTTATCTTCATTAAATTTAATACCAGCAGACTTAAGTCTTGATATAATATTCGATTTACCAGCCTGCTCAGAAATAATTATCTGCCGTGAATTTCCAATTAACTCAGGATTAATATGTTCATATGTTTTCGGATCTTTATTGACAGCTGAGACATGCAGCCCACCTTTATGAGCAAAAGCTGATGAACCCACATATGGCGCAGTTCTATTAGGAGCCTTATTTAAAATTTCATCAAGCAACCTAGATAATTCAGTAAGATGAACAAGTTTGGATTTATCAATACTCACTTCATAAAACTCTGCATACTCATCCTTAAGCATCAAAGTTGGAAGAATTGAAATTAAATTTGCGTTACCACACCTTTCTCCAAGACCGTTTATAGTACCCTGAATTTGTCTAACACCTGATCGGATTGCAGATAAAGTATTCGCAACAGCGTTACCTGTATCATTATGAGCATGAATACCTAAATTATTAGAAGGTATTACATCCCTAACTTTATTAACTATATTTTCAATTTCGTGTGGGAGAGTTCCACCGTTTGTATCACATAAAACAATCCATCTTGCTCCAGCATCATAAGCAGATTTTAGGCACGACAATGCATAGTCTGGATTAGACTTGAATCCGTCAAAAAAATGCTCTGCATCAAAGTGAACTTCATTTCTTTGTGATGCCAAAAATTCAACTGACTGCTTTATGTTATCTAGGTTTTCTTCATTCGATATTTCAAGAGCTACATCAACATGAAAGTCCCAAGATTTACCAACAATACAAATAGAATCTGCACTCGTATTTATCAGACCGGCTAACCCAGGATCATTTTCAGCACTACGCCCTGATCGCTTTGTCATTCCAAAGGCAGTAAATTTTGAGGACTTAAATTTTAAATCTTCATTAAAAAACTGAGTATCAGTACTATTTGCACCAGGCCAGCCACCCTCAATATAATCCACGCCAATCTCATCTAATTTATGAGCTAGTTGTTTCTTTTCATCAACATTAAAATCAACACCGTGCGTCTGCGCCCCATCCCTCAATGTAGTATCAAATATGTATATTTTTTCTTTCATTTAATTCTTTTGTTTCCACGTTGTTTTGCCATCTTTATCTTCAAGGATAATTTCTAGTTCATCTAATTGATCTCTAATCTTATCGGCATCACTATAATTTCCTTGATCTCTTAATAAATTTCTTTTCTCAATTAATTCGTTTATCTTAATCTCATCCAAATTATTTTCGCGAACATTCCACTCCATCCATTCCTTTGGTGAAGATAACATTAAACCAAGTAGTCGGGCTGAATTTATAAATTTCTTGATACTTAGTACATCTTCTTTTGTACAATTCTTGAACAATTGGTGAAGCTCACTGATTGCCTTTGGAGTATTTATATCATCTTTTAAAGCTGACAAAATACTTTCATCAACGAAATCTTCATCAACTTTAGAAATTTCAATATCTAAGAAAAATGAAAACCATTTATTTAGTATTTTCTTTGACTCCAATAAACTATTTTCAGTCCAGTTTAGCGGCTGCCGATAATGCGTCATCAACATCGCTAGTCTAATAACTTCACCATGATATCTATCTTTGAGTTCATTAACAGTAATGAAATTACCGTTAGATTTTGCCATTTTATTGCCTTCAACAGTCAAAAAGCCATTATGAAGCCAATAATTTGCAAATTTTTTTTCATGGCAACATTCACTTTGAGCAATTTCATTTTCATGATGAGGAAAGATCAAATCTTGACCCCCTCCATGTATATCAAATGTATCCCCTAAATATTTTTTACTCATAGCTGAACATTCTATATGCCAACCAGGCCTACCTTTGCCCCAGGGACTTTCCCAGCCAGGTTCATTATCTTTTGAAGGCTTCCATAATATAAAGTCAGATGCCTCTTTTTTAAAATCTTCAATATCTACTCTTGCTCCAGCAATTAATTCATCAATATTTTTTCCAGATAATTTTCCATATTGATCATACTTTGATGAAGAAAATAAAACGTTTCCATCAACTTCATAAGCAAAACCCTTAACTATCAAGGTCTCAATCATTTCAACCATTTCTTTGATATGGTCTGTAGCCTTTGGCTCAATTGTAGGAACTAATGCCCCAATGTAAGACGCATCCTCATGAAAATATTGTATTGTTCGTGAAGTTAATGAGGAAATATCTTCTTTATTTGAATTTGCTGCCTCTATTATCTTATCGTCAATATCAGTTATATTTCTAACGTATGTAACGTGGTCAACGCCGTATGAATGCCGCATAATTCTAAAGAGCGTGTCAAAAACTATAACAGGTCTTGCATTTCCTACATGAGCATAATCATATACTGTAGGTCCACAAACATACATCCGTATATTCTTTGGATCTATGGGCCTAAATTCTCTCTTAGATTTTGAAAATGTATCATAAAGAAAAAGGGTCATTATTAAATTTTTACTCTTTCTAATATCTTATCTCGTCCTAAAAGTTGGATTAATTTTTTCATTTCAGGTCCATGACTCATTCCAGTAAAAGCTTCTCTGAGAGGCAAAAAAAGATCTTTTCCCTTTTTTCCAGTTTTATCTTTTATTTTTGATGTCCAATTGCTCCATGTTTCATCATTCCAAGGTTCATCTGGCATTAAATCTATGGCAATTTTGATAAATTCTTTATCTGCAGGCTCTATTGGATTTGAATTAAAAACAATATCGCCCCAACCCTTGATATCTTCAACAATATCAAGGTTTCCTCTAGTTGTTTCCCAAAAATTACGATCGATTCGGTCATCAATTTTTTTTAAACGATCTTCAATTTCACTATAATCAAATTTTTGTATTAATTTTTTGTTGAGTGAATTTAGCAAATCAATTTCAATTCTTCCAGGAGAAGTTGATATCGTCTTAATACGAAATTCATCAATAATTTGCTGTAAATTGTCTTTTAACTCTATTGAATTTGATGTTCCAATAGTTGCCAACAAGCTCAGGATCGCAAGTGGTTCAATATGCTTGTCACGAAAACCTTCGATTGAAATTACATTATCTCTTTTTGACAGCTTATCACCAGATGAGGCTGTAAGTAGTGCATGATGAGCGAATGTTATCTTGTTTTGATCAAGTGAATTGATTAACTCAATTTGCACAGCTGTATTGCTTGTATGATCATCACCTCTAATTACATTTGTTATATTAAAATCAATATCATCCACCACAGAGCTAAATGTATATAATGGAACTCCATCCTCTCGATATACAACCGGATCTGATAAACTAAGTAGATCAATATCAACTTTATCTTTAAGGATATCATCCCATTGTACTCTCTCAGAATTCATTAAAAATCTCCAATGAGGCCTCCGACCTTCACTCTCAAAATCAGTTTTTTGTTTTTCGGTTAACTTTAAAGATGATCTATCATAAACAGGTTTTCCTCCAGCTGCCATTTGAAGCTTTCTTTTTCTGTCTAGTTCTTCTGGTGTTTCATAACAAGGATAAATCCTTCCTAGATCAACTAGCTGATTAAATCTTTCCTTGTAAACATCAAATCTTGAAGATTGATTGAAAGTTTCATCATAATCTATTCCAAGCCACTCAAGATCATACTTGATCTTTGACGTAAATTCTTCTTTTGACCGTTCCAGATCTGTATCATCAATTCGTAGTATAAATTTTCCATTATTCGTTCTTGCATAAAGCCAATTAATTAGAGCTGTTCTGATATTGCCTAGATGCAAAAGGCCTGTAGGACTTGGTGCAAATCTAGTGATAGTTGACATGATTAATCTCCCTTAGCATCCCTAAAGCCATTAGTAATTGGATATCTTCTATCATATCCAAAATTTCTCTCTGAAATTTTCACACCAGGAGCACCTTGACGACGCTTATATTCAGAGTTGTATAACATATTTTGAACTCTAATAACGATATCTTCATTATACCCTGCACGTACAACTTCATTAACAGAACTTTCTTTTTCAACCAATAAATACAATATTTTATCTAATATATCATATGGAGGCAGAGTATCCTTATCCATTTGATCAGGCTTTAATTCTGCAGTTGGTTCTTTTGTGATTATATTCTGAGGAATTAAATCAATTTCTTTATACAATGAAATAGATGGAATATTTTTATTTCTCCATTTAGCTAACTCATACAGATCACTTTTATATAAATCTTTAACAACAGAAAAACCTCCACACATATCACCATAAAGAGTGGAGTAGCCAACAGAAACTTCGGACTTATTTCCATTTGTTACAACCATATGACCAAATTTATTTGAATATGCCATTAAAAGCATTCCTCTCGCTCTCGATTGAATATTCTCTTCAGTAATATCTTTTTCTTTATTTTCAAAAAGAGATTCAAGGGAACTCTCATAAGAATTAACAATATCTTCAATTGCAATACTTCTTGTATCAATATTAAGATTCTTACCCAACTGAGTTGCATCGTTGTTGCTATCATCACTTGTGAATTTTGAAGGCATGAGAATGCCTTTGACTCTGTCAGGCCCTAAGGCGTCAACTGCAACACATATACTAAATGCACTATCAATTCCACCGGATACACCAACCACTACACCTGGAAATTTATTTTTGCTTATGTAATCTCTAAGACCTAAAATTAATGCAGAATAAACCTCATCAAAGTGATCAGTTTCTTTTGACTTACTATGATTAATAATGATCTCATTTGAAGCTGAGATTTCTATTTTTTTATATTCCTCATCAAAGTGTTTTGCTTGATATAACACCTTATCTCGATCAATTATAAATGAATTGCCATCAAATACCAATTCATCCTGTCCTCCAACTTGATTTACATAAACAAGTGGGGCTTGAATTGATTTAGAAAAATTTGATGCCAATTGCCTTCTTTGTTTTGGCTTATCAATTTCATAAGGAGAGGCATTAAGAGATATAGCTATATCAATTTTATCTTTTGGTAATCGATGCTGAGTCTCCTCAACCCATACATCTTCACAAATGAATACTCCCAATGTTTTATCTTTTAGATTATAAACATTGAAATCTGATCCACTTTTGAAAACTCTTTTCTCATCAAATACCCCATAATTGGGTAAAGCATTTTTAAAATGCTTAAATGTTATCTCTCCATCAGATGCTATGATGGCAGCATTAAATAGTTGTCCATCTTCCAACCACGGCATTCCAAATAAAACCTCACAATTTTTTGATTTCGTTGCGCTAGTAATCTCATTAGCTGCTTTATTAACTTCTTTTTGGAATGCTGACTTTAGCACGAGATCTTCTGGAGGATATCCAGTCAACATTAACTCTGAAAAAATAATTAAATCACAATCACTAAATTTAGAAATAGCATTCAAAATAAGGTTTTTGTTAGCCTGAATATCTCCAACCTTTGGGTTTGTTTGCGCGATTAATATAGATAAATTTTCTGACATTGAATTGATAATACAACTGATAATTCAGTTGTAATTAGTTGGCAATCGTAATTTTAGGATTGTTACTTTCCTGAGATTGTCTCAGCTTACCTGATATCAGAAATGCCAATTCTATAGCCTGACTTGCATTAAGCCTTGGGTCACAATGAGTATGGTATCTTGCGGACAAGTCTTCATCTTTTATGGCTTGGGCGCCACCCATGCACTCCGTAACATTTTGGCCTGTCATTTCTAGATGAACTCCTCCAGGATAAGTTCCTAATTCATGATGAATATCAAAAAATGACTCAACCTCATTTAGAACTCTCTCAAAAGGTCTCGTTTTGAATCCAGAATTTGATTTAATCGTATTTCCATGCATTGGATCACATGACCATATCAATTTGTGATCAGAATTTATAAATGGCTTAACTAGTTTTGGAAGTGCATCTCTAATTTTGTCATGACCAAATCTACATATTAAAGTAATTTTTCCTGCCTCATTTTCAGGATTTATAATATCTATAAGTTTTTTTAATTCGTCAGGGTCTAGGGACGGTCCACATTTAATACCAATTGGATTTTTGATACCCCTGCAAAACTCAACATGTGCTCCATCTGGTTGACGAGTTCGATCTCCTATCCAAACCATATGTGCTGAAGTATCATACATTTCACCTGAAGTACTATCCAGTCTTGTCATTGCTTCTTCATAAGGTAACAATAAAGCTTCATGACTCGTATAAAAATCTACACTTCTTAATCTCTTCGTATTCTTTGATGAAATTCCAATAGCTTCCATGAACTCAAGTGTGTCAGAGATACGATTTGCAATTTCTCTATATTTTTGTCCTTGCAGGCTATCATCAACAAACCCCATATTCCATTGATGAACTTTAGAAAGATCTGAAAAACCCCCTTTAGCAAATGCACGAAGTAAATTAAGTGTTGCCGCAGCTTGAGTATATGCCTGGATCATTCTATTGGGATCTGGAACTCTACTCGCTTCATCAAAATCCATACCATTTATAATGTCTCCCTTATAACTGTCTAGTTCGACACCGTTAATTTCTTCCTTTGGAGCACTTCTAGGTTTTGCAAATTGACCTGCCATTCTTCCAACTTTCACAACAGGACAATTTCCAGCAGCAATTAAAGTAACTGACATTTGTAGTAAAACTTTAAATGAGTCTCTTATATAGTCTGCATTGAAATCATCGAAACTTTCAGCACAATCCCCACCTTGAAGAAGGAAGGCTTTTCTATCTGATACTTTGCCAAGATTTCTCTTTAATTCTCTCGCTTCACCAGCAAACACAAGAGGTGGAAAACTAGCTAACTGTTTTTCAACTTGGCTAAGTTTTTCTTGATCTGGATATTCAGGTATATGAAGTGCCTTATATTTTCTCCAGCTATTTGCAGACCATTTAGTCATATTTAAATAATTTATTAATGTTGATCGATTTATAGTACCAAATAATGTAAATTACTAGAAAACAAGTTGAAGTATATGAAAATTAATGGTTTTTAAAGGATTTTATCATTAGTTGGTCCATATATTTTTATCAAAAATATGAAAAAAACAATCTTATTGCCATTTTTAGTTATTATTATTTTCTCTTCTTCAACAATTAATAACTTTGCTGAAACTATGTTTAAAGATAATTTTCAAGATCCCAATAAATGGGAATTTATTTCTGACAATGTTATGGGTGGTGTTTCAATTGGCAAAGTTCAATACCAAAGTGATACTGCAATTCTAAGTGGTAATGTTTCTACAGAAAATAACGGCGGCTTTATTCAAATAAGAATGAGTTTAGACAAAATTGAACTTGATAAAGCAAAATCAATAAAACTGATTGCAAAAGGAAATAATCAAAAATATTTTGTTCATTTAAGAACGACAGGAACATTATTGCCATGGCAATACTACCAAGCTGAATTTATTGTAGAAGAAAATTTCAAAGAATTCATTTTACCTATCGAAGATTTTAAAAAATCTGGATCATTAATGCTCAAAAAAGTAAATCCTAAGAAAATTACTTCTATAGGATTAGTTGCTTATGGAAGGGATCATGAAGCTGAACTAACTATAAAGGAAATTAAATTTATAAATTAACTCATTTGATTTTGTTCTAATCTATTGATAAAAAAATAATAAATTGGAGTTAAGCAAACTGAAATACCGATCACGATTGGACCTATCATCTCAAATAAAATAAACGTTAATGCACCTAAAAAAAAAAGTGTAAAGACCTCCAAATATGATTTAATAAATTTTTCATTAAATGCTGCAATGATGATCAATATATTTACTGGTAAATAGAGCAATACTGATGTAATTGCACCTGGACTAAAATCAGTAAAATAAAAACTAAAAAAAATATGAAAAAAAGCATTAATGATTTGAGTTGTCATTAGAAAGAATAATACTATATGTGCACTTGCTCTATTATTTTTAATAAGATGTATAAAAATAAATATTAAAAGAAGAGAACTTAATATAATTAATATCGTTTCAGTTGAAATGGTATTATTATCTGAAAAATACTTTAATCTCCATTCCCTAAAATTAAATATAATATGCTCTTCAAAATGATGGATTGCATAAATCAATGGACCAAGGACTATAAGATTTCTAAACTTGTCCATAGGCAATAAATTTTATTCGACGGTGACTGATTTTGCAAGATTACGCGGCTGATCAACATCATTACCAAGCTCAACAGCTGTGTAATATGCAAGCATTTGGATTGGAATGGTATAAATTAAAGTTTCTAAAATTGAGTCTACGACTGGTAAACGAAATATTTTCCAGATATTTTCTGACTCTGACTGCAATGAACTATCGTCTGTAATCATCAAGATTTTACCACCTCTTGCAATTACTTCTTGGATATTTGAAATTGTTTTATGAAATAATGGTCCTGATGGAACTATACAGACAACAGGAAGTCCTTTTTCAATTAATGCTAATGGACCATGCTTCATTTCACCGGCCGGATAACCTTCAGCATGAATATATGAAATTTCTTTAAATTTTAGCGCTCCCTCAAGTGCAAGAGGAAAAGCTGTCCCTCGTCCTAAATACATTACTCCCTTTGAGCCAATTAACTCTTTTGCAGTATCTTTAAGCGCATAAGATCTTTGAATAGCTTCTTCTATTATCTTTGGAGATGTAAGCATTGATTTACACATTATTTGATTTTGATTATTAGAAATTAAATCTTTAGAGGAGCCACAAATAATTGATAGAGAAAGTAATGCAATTACTTGAGCTGTGAATGCTTTTGTTGATGCAACACCTATTTCGGGTCCAGCTTTGGTGTATATAATATGTTTAGTTTCTCTTGCAATTGAACTGTTGACGACATTAACAATACTCAATGTTTCAGCTTTATGAGCATTACAATAATTTAGTGCTGCGAGAGTATCGGCTGTTTCACCTGATTGAGATACAAATACATATAAAGTGTCTTTACTGATAATCGGATCTCTATAGCGAAACTCTGATGCCATGTCACATTCTGAAGGAACTTTTGATTGTTGTTCAAAAAAATATTTTGCAATCATGCAAGAGTAATAAGCTGTACCACAAGCAATAAGATGTACCTTATTTACCTTTTGCCAATTAATTTTTAAATCGGGGTTCGATATAATTGAATTATCGTAGTCAATAAATTGCCTAAGTGTATCACCAACCGACCTTGGCTGCTCATGTATTTCTTTTTCCATGAAATGATTAAAGGTTCCCTTTGATATATCATCTTCAGGAATTGAGAGGTTAACATACTCTCTATTTACACTTTTCTCTTGCTGGTCAAAAATTTGAATATTGTGATTATCAACTATGACAATATCTCCATCTTCAAGATAACAAACCTCAGTTGCAACTGAACTTAATGCGATTGTATCAGATCCCACAAAGCTTCCCTTTTCTCCACGACCTACAACTAAAGGACTGCCTTTTTTAGCACCAATAATAGTATCTTTTAGGTCTTTAAACATAATTGCTAATGCATATGACCCTTCTAATCTCTGAACTGTCAGACTAACTGCTTTATAATAATCATTTTCTTTAATTAAATTTTGAGTAAGTAGAGCTGTAATTACTTCAGAGTCAGTATCGGAGAGAAAATTATAATCTGACTTTATATTTTTTTTAATTTCTTCTGCATTTTCAATTATTCCATTATGAACGACTGATACTAAAGATGAAGAATGGGGATGTGCATTTTTTTCTGAAGGGATCCCATGAGTAGCCCAACGAGTATGCCCGATACCAACGTGACCATCAATAGGATCATTTTTGAGTCTTTGAATCAAATTATTAAGTTTGCCCTGAGTTTTTCTTTCAATAATATTACCATCACTAAAAACCGCTAATCCTGCTGAGTCATATCCACGGTATTCTAATTTAGATAAACTATTTATTATATCTGATGAAACTGGTTGATTACTTGAAATGCCAATAATTCCGCACATAGTTATTTCTTCTTAATCTTTCGATGCCAATTCTTAATTTCAATTTGATTAGTTCGTTCAATTCCTAATGCTTTTTCCTTAATATTTTTAGAAATTGCAGAGCCTGAGCCAACATATGCATTTTTTCCAATCTTTACAGGCGCTATTAATGATGAATTGGAACCAATGAAAGCACCATCTTCTATAATTGTTTTGAATTTATTCTTTCCGTCATAATTACAAGTTATTGTTCCTGCCCCAATATTTACATCTTTACCTATTTCTGTGTCACCAATATAGGTAAGGTGGTTTACTTTTGAGTTTTTATCTATTTTTGATTTTTTAATCTCAACAAAATTTCCAACTTTTACTTCATCTTTAATATCCGCTCCAGGTCGAAGCCTTGCAAAAGGTCCAATAGTAACATCTTTCCCTACTGAACAATCCTCTAAATGAGAAAATGATAAAATTTTTGATCCCTTCCCTATCCTTACATTCTTTCCAATAAATACATTTGGATAAATTACGACATCTTTATCTATCTTTGTATCTTCGGAGAAATATACTGTTTCAGGGTCAACTAAAGTAACACCCTTAATTAAAAACTTTTCTCTTAATTTTGATTGTGCAATGTACTCAGCTACTGCAAGTTCCTTTTTATTGTTTACTCCCATAAATTCATCTTCATTTACTAATATACTTTTTGTGTCAACGTTATCATGGTACGCAAGCTTAAAAATATCTGTAAGATAATATTCCTTTTTCTTATTAGTTTTATTATTAATTTTTGGTATTAATTTTTTTAAAATATCAAGATCACAACTAAAAATGCCAGAGTTACATACTTGATGATGCTCTCCTTTTCCAAGTTCATTCTGCTCTATTACCTCTGATACATTTCTTTTGTTATCAAAAATAACTTTTCCATATGAATTTTTTTCATCACTAATGAATGTTAAAAGATTTATATTTTTTTTAGTAACATTCTTAAGCGCTTTCCTCATTGAACTCAGCTCTATTAGCGGAAGATCGGCGTACAGAATTAATGCGTTCCCCGATGTCTTCTTTATCTTTGGCAAACAACTTTTAATTGCATCAGCAGTTCCATTTTGATTTTTTTGAATAACAACCTCAACGTCAGGAAATATCAAATCTTTTCTAAAGCTTAATTCTTTGTTGACAATCAAGTATATTTTTTTTGGATTTAACTTTTTCGCTTGACCAATTACATGATTAACCATTGGCTTACCAGCAATGGAGTGTAAAATTTTTGGAAGAGTAGAGTTCATTCGCGTACCCTTACCTGCAGCTAATATAAATATATTTAAATTTTTCATTGGAATTTTCACAAAAATAATCAATATGTATCAAAAGTATCTTAAAAAATTATTTCAAAGATTTACTAAAATATGGAATTAGATAACAAAAAATTATTTATTTTTGATTTAGACGGAACTTTGGTAGATACAGCGCCAGATTTTAAGAATTCTCTAAATTATATGCTCTCCGAAATGGGAGAAGATACTGTTGAATTAAGTGATATCAGAAATTGGGTTGGATATGGAGCTCGAGAATTAATTCGTCGAACGGTTGAAGCAAAGAATATCAAACATAATGATAAGAAAATTAATGAAATGTTAAGAATTTTTTTACTCCATTATACACATAATATTGACGACGACAGTGTCCTTTACAATAATGTTGAAAATTTTCTAAGACATTTAAAAAAGAACAATATCAAAACAAGTGTTTGCACAAATAAGATGGAATCTTTGAGTATTATGCTTTTAGAAAAACTTGGTGTTCTTAATCTTTTTGATTATTTAGTAGGAGGAGATACTTTTAAAAAAAGTAAACCTGATCCTTATCCACTAATTCAAATTTGTGAAAAATTAAACGTGGATGCAAATGACTCAATAATGGTTGGTGATAGTATTACTGATCTTAAAGCGGGACATGCTGCTAATATGCCTGTTGTACTTGTTGATTATGGCTATACAGATGACACTAGCATCTATGATCATGCAGATATGGTCATCAATGATTTTGAACAAATGAAAACTTTACTAAATAGCTAGGATTATTAATTTTTAACTTTTGCAAACATATGTGCTGTATGTTCGCCACCGTTAAATAAAGCCTTAGCATCAGACATGTCCGATATTTCAGACCAATTCTCAGCAATGCTATCAGGATTAATATCATCTCCGGCAAAGCCTACGCCAGCTGCTTGAGAGATTTCAACTTTTGCAAATACTCCCGCACCAGCTGAAAGCATGATGCCTGTAGGCGCATCTTCAGAAGCCATAAATAAAACTGCAGGTGAAACACTCTCAGGTTTTAATTTTTGAAACACATCTTCAGGCATGCCTAAATTTTCAGTCATTCTCGTTGCGGCTACAGGGATAAGTGAATTTACTTTTATATTATTTTTTTGCCCCTCGATTCGAAGAGTATTCATAAAACCAACAACACCCATTTTTGCAGCACCATAATTTGATTGACCAAAATTACCAAATACTCCAGATGAAGACGAAGTCATGATAATTCTACCATACTGTTGCTCAACCATGATTGGCCATACAGCTTTCGTACAATATACTGATCCCATTAAGTGAACATCGACAACAAATTCAAAATCATCGAGAGTTACTTTTGCAAATGATTTATCTCTTAAAACGCCAGCATTGTTAACAAGGATATCAATTCTACCAAATGCAGCCATAGAGTCTTCAACCAGCTTAGCAACACCAGCCTTATCAGTAACGCTTGATCCATTTGCAATTGCCTCTCCACCCATATTTTTAATTTCTTGAACTACTTTTTCTGCTGCTTCACTTGATCCACCAGAACCATCAACAGCACCTCCTAAATCATTAACTACAACTTTTGCTCCTCTTTCTGCAAATTGTAGAGCATGACAACGACCTAATCCTCCGCCTGAACCAGTTACGATTGCGACCTTGTCTTTAAAGCTAATTGTCATTCTTTTCTCCCTATAAATTAGAAATATTTAAACTTTTAGTATCCACCTCTGATGGTTGATGATCCATCTATGGGTTCAATATTGCTTTGAGTTAGTCCAACAAATCTTTTCATATGAAAATCAACATTACCAAATAAAACACCTAGCATCGTTGCACGCTTAAAATAGTGACTGATCATATACTCATCGACCATTCCCATTCCACCATGTAATTGAATTGCACTCTCGCCAACAAACTTAATTGATTGACCTATTCTTGCTTTAGCGCCTGAGACAGCCTTTTTTCTCTCATCGGCATTACTCAAATCTGCAGTTACTGCAGCATACAAGATTGACTTAGCTTGCTCATATTCAATCATCATATCAACTAACTTATGTTGTATAGCTTGGTTTTTACTTATTGGTTGACCGAACTGCTTTCTTTGTTTGCAATAATCAATTGTTGAATCTTTTAATACTTGCAAAACTCCTACAGCTTCTGAACATGCAGCGATTGTGGCCAGATCAATTACTTCTTCTACAACTGGATATGCCTTATCAACTTCTCCCAGTACCATATCACTACTGATTTTAAGGTTTTCAATGACAACTTCTGATGCTCTATATTCGTCAATAGTGGGGTATGTTTGAAGGGTAATTCCATTACTTTTGATATCTACTAAGAATAGTGTAATCCCATCCTCAGATCTTTGATCGCCAGATGTACGAGCGGCAATAATTATGTGAGTTGCCATCGACGCTCCAAACACAACTGATTTAAATCCGTTTAAAGTGTATTCATCACCATCTTTTGTAGCAGATGTTTTTACATCAGATAAATCAAACCTACTTTGAGGTTCAGCATAAGCGAAAACATATCTGGATTCACCTTCTATAATTTTTGGAATGATTTCATTTGCTTGACTTTCATTAGCCAGCTTAGAGATCAAGTTGCCCGAGAGAAGAATTGATGGCATAAAAGGTTCAACTACCAGCCCTTTTCCGAACTGTTCCATCACAACCATTGAATCAACTGCTGTACCACCTAGTCCACCATGATCTTCCGAAAATGGAACAGAAAGTAAACCTAATTCGGCAAACTTATACCAATTCTCAGGCTTCCAGCCTTCTTCAGTCTTGACAATCTTTTCTCTTGTTTCCCAATTATAGTCATCACGAACAAAAGCGGTAACCATATTTTCTAAGAGTGTTTGCTCTTCGGTAAGTTCAAAATGCATATGGGAAGTCTTTCTATAGACCTAACACCATTTTAGCAATGATATTCCTTTGTATTTCATTTGAACCACCATAAATTGAGGCTTTTCTGAAATTAAAATATGAGCCAGAGAGATTCGTAGAATAATCCGGTCCAACGTACTCATTGCTTAATGAAGTGCCCATATGAGGGTTAGCATAATAACCTACAGCTTCCATTGCTAGTTCAGTTAGTTTCTGCTGCATATCAGTACCCTTAATCTTCAATAATGATGACTCAGGACCAGGACCTTTGCCGGCAGAATCTTTAGCAAGAGTTCTAAGTTCAGTATATTCAAGAGAAGTTAATTCTAGCTCAGCCTCAGCAATTTTTCTTTGAAACGCAGGATCCTGAATTAAAGGTTCTCCATAAGACATTTCTGCAGCAGCTATTTGTTTAATTCTCTCAATAGCTTTTTTAGAACGAGCTACTTGAGCAATACCTGATCTTTCATGGGCCAATAAAAACTTAGCATAAGTCCAACCCATATTTTCTTGACCAATCAAATTCTCAGCAGGAACCTTTACGTTGTCAAACCATACTTCATTAACTTCATTGATTCCGTCCATTAGATAAATTGGTCTTACCTCAATACCTGGTGTTTTCATGTCAATCAGTATGAAAGAGATACCTTCTTGAGGTTTAGCTGCATCTGGATTTGTTCTTACTAAACAAAAAATCCAATCCGCATGTTGAGCTAAAGTTGTCCAAGTTTTTTGTCCATTTATAATGTAATGATCTCCTTCTTTTACAGCTGTAGTTTTTAATGATGCTAAATCAGAACCAGATCCTGGCTCAGAATAGCCTTGGCACCAAAATACTTCGCCGCTTAAAATTCCGGGTAAATGTTTTGCTTTTTGTTCTTCATTTCCAAACGTATAAATAACTGGAGCACACATTTGAGGGCCAAATGGAGCAACAATTACACACTCAGCTCGTGCACACTCTTGTTCAAATATATATTTTTGTGTTGGAGTAAATCCAGCTCCACCATATTGCTCTGGCCAGCCAGGTACAGACCAACCTTTATTTTTTCCAAGAATTTTATGCCAAGTTGTGAGATCTTCACGACTTAATTCTTCATTATTTCTTTTCTTCTCAGCAATCGAGTCTCTCAATGACTGAGGGTAATTATTTGCAATAAAATCTCTAACCTCTTTTTGAAAAGCAAGGTCTTCAGAAGAAAAAGTAGTATCCATAGAATCTCCAAAAAATTAATTAAGTGAGTAAATAATGTCTAAATTCAGTAATTTCAACACTAAAAGTTATATATTGACACTATTAATGTCAATAGATGTTAACAATTTATTAATGTATTTTATACTGATTTAATAAATTTATTTTCAAATAAATCAAATAGATAGAATGCCCCTAGTCCATACATTACTGTAGAAAGCAAAGTATTTAGGAAGAATGGTAGAGCCATTATGTAACAACTGATAAGTCCATTTATATCTTGAGAATACATACTGCTTCCAAGCCATACAGCGAAATTGGTCACAATGAAGAAAATAAATGCTCCAGCAAAAAGTGCCACAAAACCTCTTAAATAGGTAAATTTAGAAACCAGTAAAAAACCTATTGAAACATTTAGTATAATTGCAAAATAAATGATCGAAATACTTGAATGAAAACCTAAAACTAAGTCACTCAAAAACATTGCCGCTAGAGGAATTATAAAAGCTAATAACTTTTTATCTAGCATTGCTCCAGCAAAAACAGCCATACCTAATAGTGGTGTAAAGTTTGGAGGATGAGGTATTAACCTGCTAAATGCCAATATTGCAATTAGAATAAAAATTGATGATGTTCTTAAATCAAGAAATTTCATATTTTTGACAATATATAATTGTTTTCCAAATTACAATACTTATGACAGGGAGTATCCTGCAAATCCTTCAATTAGAACTCATAATTTAAGTTTACATAAGCCGTTCTTTTAGCTAATGGATAAACCCCACTTAATCCGAAATGATCATCATCATGAAATGTACTTGCAACAGCAAAATCATAATATTCCTCGTTTAGCAAATTATTGATACCTATTTGTAAAGACATGGGCCCTCTTAGGTGCCTTAGTTTTATATTAGCTAAATAGTAGTCTGGTATTTTTGGCTCAACATTTTCTGGATCATTTGATACATACTTTTCATCAACATAATTTAAGTCAAAAATTATAGTATTAAATGAGTTTACTTTTCTCTCTAACTTTAAGTTAAATGTATTTGGCGAAACAAGTGGAACACTCTTACCAGATAAGTTGTAAACTGTTCCACCTCCCATTATATTTTGCCAAGTATTTGAATTACTGCAATAAGTAGTATTAGCAAAGTCACACGATCCAGTACCACCTCCTCCTGGTGATAAAGTTCCAGATGTAAATTCAGCTTGTGCATAAGAATATGAGCCTAATAACATTGTGCTACTATTGATTTCGTAATCAAAATCTAAGTTTAATCCCTCTCTACTAATAGGATCAAGGTTTGTATTTTTGCTCTGATCGTATTGAATCTCATTCCGAGTATCCATTGAGTATATACTTGCAGAAATATTAAATTTTGCGTCATTTAGTCTAATACCAAACTCAACTTCATCAGACTCTTGATCAAGCAATGCAAACGAGCCGCTAGTCGTTGATTTAATACGCTCATCAATATTTGGCGTTCTGAATGACTCAGCATATTTGGCAAAAGCTTTAACATTTCCTGTGATAATCTTCTCAAGCCCAATATTAATTACTGTATTTGTAGTTGAACTAGAAAGAGAGTCATGGTCTGTCGCATTCCAACTATTTTTAAATCCATCAATGTTTCGATCTACAGTATCTTCACCAGAAAAATTAGTTTTTTCATTTCTTAGGCCAAATGATAGCACGCTTGCTTGATTTGGAAGATTTAGGCTTGATTGAATATAAAAAGCTCTACTATCTTGAGTGGCTTTATAATATTGGCCTACTGACTCATCTTCTTTTCTATGTCGGTTTGAAGAATAATCTGTATCACTATAATCAAATCCATATTTTATTAAGGCAAAATTATCCCCTATGAAAATAGAGTCATCTAAAATCAATGAAAGTTGAGTATTATCGAGATCTGTATCAATAAAACGATCTCCATCATTAGGGGCGCTTTTAGTGTTTCCATTGGCTGCATAAAAAGCTTTTTGTTCTTTAGATCTATTCGAAATTAGAAAATTTATTTTTTTTGACTCTGTAATATTAGTCACAAAACCAGCTGAGAAAGAAGTATTTTCTTCATTAGCGTAATCATCCCTTTGCTCAGTATTACAACTATTACCATTTCGTGCAAAACTACCACCGATATTTTTAGCCGTTCTGCTTGTAGATAAAAGATTACATAAATGATAATTATATACGCCCCCAATAATTCTAGTTCCAGGCATTAATTGCTTTTTAGAATTATGATTAAGATCAAGATAAGAATTTATTGATTCAGTATTATTTTGAATTTTAAAAAAAATATCTTCTCGCTCATAATCTGCATTATCTCTATATGTATCAGAATCTTTCAAAAGTCCTGAAATCAACATATTCGTATTTTTATTAATACTCATTGAACTAGAAAAATCTAGTTGATAAGAACTGTGTGTTGCTAAGTTTAAAGACGACTCATTTTGAATATTTAAACTATCTTTCATTACTATATTGATTGCTCCTCCAACAGCTCCTGAACCATAAAGTGTAGCTGCTGAATTACCTCTTATAATTTCTATCCTTTTAATTGATTTGACCGGAATATTAGAAAAATTAATACCCCCCATGTCTAAATCATTAAGTCGTACACCATTTATTAACATTAAAAAATTTGATTTAGAGGCTTCACCAAAACCTCTCATATCAATTGTAGAATTTGAACCACTCACATCAGAATACAAGTTCCTAACTTGAATACCTGAATAAGATTTTATTATTTCGGAAATATTTTTTTCAGATTGGCTGATTAAATCTTCTGAAGATATGATGGTAATATTTGATCCTGCTAACCCTGTAGATAGCCTAGAATAATCACTATCTTTTGGAGTAATCCAGATTTCATTTGAATTAGCAGCTTGTACAATTGAACTTATGAATAAAAAAAATATTAGGTTTCGTATGAACATAATTTCTCCACGGTTTTCACCATTTATGTGCAACGAATTTGTGTGAATTTCACAAAAATACGCAGCGGTTAACTTTTTAAAGTCACCACTACTTTGTTAAGTCCAAATGATTTTCCCGATCAAATGAGGATGACACTTCCATTGGCAGGTCTCCTGACTTACAAATCAATACTTAAACACGCCTTCCCAAGAATTCTCAGTGGCCTAAAATGTTTAAGCTCCTTGCTTACAGTTGCGGGAACAGTTACGGATTTAAACCGTATTCCCTATTAATCACTTTTCAGTGAACCAATATTGTTATTGTTATTTAAATTGAATAAAATTACAACAGGAATAATGGAAATCTTTGTAAATCAGAAACCTTTGTCTTTTAACTTCAATGAAAAATTGACAGAAACAATCATCTCACCGTTTGGCTTTAGAGAATATGATGCTCGTTGGCTATATCCTAATGACGTAAATAAAAAAGGATTAGAAGTTTTTGGATATAGTCTTGGTCAATATATTTGCAAGAGAGTCAAAGTTGGTGCTTCTGTTGTAGTTGGACATGATTATCGCTCTTATTCAGAAGAAGTGAAATATCATGTTGTAAAAGGCTTACTTTCAGCAGGTTGTAATATCATTGACATTGGGCTGTCTTTATCACCCATGGTCTACTTTGCTCAACATCATTTAAATACTGATGCGCTGGCTATGATTACTGCGAGTCATAATGACAACGGCTGGACAGGAATTAAATGTGGAATTGAAAAATCACTCACATTTGGGCCTGACGAAATGAGAGAAATTAAAGAATTAGCATTGTCTAATGATAATTATCAAGCAAATGAAGAAGGGAATTATAAATTTATAAACGATTTAAAAGATCATTATCTGCATTACTTAATTAAAGATTTTAAATTAAAGAATAAACTAAAGATTGTTGCTGCATGTGGCAATGGAACTGCTGGAGCTTTTGCTCCTGAAGTATTAAGATCAATAGGATGTGATGTCATTGAGCTTCACTGTGATTTGGATCACTCTTTTCCAAATTATAACCCAAACCCTGAAGATCTAGTTATGTTGAAAGATTTGTCAGACTCTGTTCTTGAACATAAAGCTGATGCTGGTTTTGGATTTGATGGGGACGGAGATCGTCTAGGCGTGGTTGATAACTTAGGTCAGGAGATTTTCTCGGATAAGATTGGACTTCTACTTGCACAAAATATTTCTAATGATCACCAAGACTCTATATTTGTAGTCGATGTAAAATCAACTGGACTATATTTTAATGATCCGATTCTCAAAGAAAATAACTGTTCTGTTGATATGTGGAAAACAGGACATTCACATATTAAAAGAAGAGTCAGAGAATTGAATGCTATTAGTGGATTTGAAAAAAGTGGTCACTTTTTTATCAATGATCCACTTGGTTTAGGCTTTGATGATGGATTAATGTCTGCAATATTAATGGCTAAGCTCTTGGATGAAGAAAAAGATTCATCATTATCTGAAATAAAAAATTCATTACCAATAACATACCAATCTCCCACTATGGCTCCATATTGTGCTGATGATGAAAAATATCAAGTAGTTGATGAAATGATTGATAAAATAGACTCTATGTTTCTTAATAACGAAAGTGTTATTAAACAAAAAATTAAAAATATCATTACTGTTAATGGAGTAAGATTTGAACTTGAAAATGGGTCTTGGGGATTAATAAGAGCTTCATCAAATAAGCCTTCTTTAGTTATCGTTATAGAAAGCCTGAAGTCTTATGATGAAGTAAAAGAAATTTTTAATTTCATTAATAGTCTTTTGGATGCAACAGGAAAAGTTGGTGAATACGATCAATCTATTTAATTATAGGCCTGCCCACTCTATGAATAGCCGTATCGCCATTATAAAAATAAACGCTGCAAATAATTTATTCAATTTTTCTTTAGATAAATAGTGAGCAAGTCTCACTCCTAGTGGTGCTGCCAACATTGTCATTGGAGTAAACATCGCAAGTCCCATAAAGTTAACGTACCCAAGACTTAATGGTACACTTACTCCATTTAGAACTCCTGAAATTATGAAACCAATTGTTCCAGGAATAGCAATAAATGCTCCGATACCTGATGCTGTGCCTATTGCTTTATGAATTTCAAAACTGTGAAGCTTCAATAAGGGAACACTTAAAGATCCTCCTCCAATACCAATTATAACAGAGAAAAATCCTATTGATGAACCATACAAATGTTTCAAAATATTTCTTGGAAATTCAACTGCTATTCTCCATGCATCATTCCAGAAAAAGAATTGAAGTGAAACTAGTAAAAGTAAGCTTGAATAAATAAAGATAAGCGTTTTACCAGTTAAACTTGAAACTATAAAGGCTCCAAGTATAACTCCTGCTACTACTGAATAAGATATTGTTTTCAATAAAAAAATATCTACAGATTTTCTTTTTGCATGACTTAATGCTGCTACAATTGAGATGGGGATAATATTTGCCAAAGAAGTCCCAACTGCAAGATGCATTCTGATGTTCTCATCAACTTCAGCTAAAGTAAAAATGTAATATAATGTTGGAACAACAACAACTCCACCTCCAACACCAAATAAGCCAGCAATTATACCTGTAAATACACCTGCAGAAATTAATAGAATAAGCAACAAAAAAAGGTTCTCAGGGGGGACATTACTTAGAATTGTTGAAAACAAAAAGTTAAATACTAGCCTCTACCAGTTGGTAGATCTTTAAACGGCACTTTCTTGTCCATTCTTTCATCTTGTGGCAAGCCTAATACTCTCTCAGCAATAATATTTCTTAAAACTTCATCAGTTCCACCTGCTATTCTCAATGCAGTAGAAAAGAAAAGTCCATTTTGAAACAAATTATTCATTGCTGGATTTTTGTCATCAATGACGTAACCGTGCATATCCAATAAATCTAAAGCATAAGATGATACATCTTGCATCTTTGAAGCAGTTACCAATTTACTTATTGATAGCTCTGGTCCAGGTGTTTGGCCCTTAGATAGAGCTGTGATACTTCGGTATTTTGTATATTGCAGTCCTCTAGACTGTACATACCAGTCAGCAATTTTTTGCCTTACTTCAGAGTTTTTAATTGCTGGCCCATCCTCAATTTCAACTTCTTTTGTAAGGTCAAATATTTGATCAAAATCAAGCCCTGGAGGATCACCAACAGCTAGTCTTTCATTCATAAGAGTTGTTAAAGCAACTTTCCATCCTTCACCCTCTTCGCCAAGACGTTGGCTATCAGGAATTCTTACATCATTAAAAAAAACTTCATTAAAGTGAGCTGTACCTGAAATTTGTTTAATAGGCTTTACCTCTATTCCAGGTGTCTTCATATCCAAGAAAAAGTAAGTCAGTCCTTTATGCTTTACAGCATTTGGATCTGATCGAGCTACAATCATTCCATAATCAGAAAGGTGAGCGCCTGATGTCCAAACTTTTTGACCATTAAGAATCCAGTCCGATCCGTCTTTTTCAGCTTTCATTTTTATTCCTGCAAGGTCTGATCCTGCTGCAGGTTCTGAGAATAATTGACACCAAATTTCTTCGCCTGTTAACATTTTTGGAAGATATTTTTTTTTATCTTCGTCTTTACCCCAAACCATCATAGTAGGTCCAAGCATACCAATGCCAATTTCAAAGTACCCAGAATGAACAAAATAATTATGTTCTTCTTGCTGATATATTACTTGCTCAATTGGGCTTCCACCATATCCCCCAAATTCTTTAGGCCATATGATAGCAGCTAAACCAGCTTCAGCTTTCTTCTTTTGCCATTCTTTGGCTTTCATCAAAGCATCATTTGCAGCTTTTTCGCCACTTACTGACTCAGGTGCTCCTGCAGTTGTAGGTGTTTTTATAACCTCTCCACGTCTTTGGGCATTTTCATCTAAGAACTTACGTACTTTAGTTCTAAACTCAGCTTCTTTTGTGTTATCGTTAAAATCCATAATTACATTATATTTCTTTTTTCAAGATTTGAAATTAAATTTTCTTTCCATTGACGAACACTACCAATATTTAAAGCAAGTTGTTTAGCTCTTCTATAGAATAAATGGCAATCATACTCCCATGTAAAGCCAACACCGCCATGAATCTGAATATTTTCTTTTGAAGCAAAATGATATGCGTCAATAGCACTCACTCTTGCACCAGCCGCTGCAACAGGTAATTCATTCGAATCAGAACTTAATGCCCACGCACCATAATATGCATTTGATTTTGCTAATTCAATTTTGACATACATATCGGCCATTTTGTGTTTGAGTGCTTGAAATGCTCCAATTTGTTTTCCAAATGCATATCTTTCCAAGGAATATTTTTTTGCTTCATCAAGTGCAACTTGAGCTCCACCCACCTGCTCAAAGGCAAATAAAACTGCAGCACGTTCAAAAATTTTTTGAATAATTTCCCATCCATCACCGGAATTGCCAAGTAATTCTGCCTCAGCATTTTTTAAAATTATTCTAGAAGATGGGCGTGTAGGATCTATTGTTTCTAAGGATTCTGAAGTAACTCCATCTTGCTTTGCATCAACAATAAATAGAGATAGAGATTTATTATTTTTGTTTGCGTCTGTGTTAGCTGCCACAATGATAAAATCAGATACTTCTCCATCATTAACAGGAGCTTTCTCTCCATTTAGTTTACCGTCAGAAAAAGTTGAATTTAAATTATGCGGCTTTGGTGTTCCATTCCCTTCAGATAGAGCAAAAGAACCAATTGCTTCTCCAGAAGCAATTTCTGGTAAATATTTTTTCTTTTGATCTTCAGTACCATACAACTTAATAAATTCTGCAAATAAATAAATTGAAGATGAAAATGGTGTAGGAGCAAGAGATCGGCCAAGTTCTTCAGCAATAACGCAAAGCTCTAACATACCAAGTCCTAGCCCCCCATATTCCTCAGGAATAGCAGTTCCTGTCCACCCCATAGTGGAAATTTCTTTCCATAGGTCATCAGAGTGATTTTTCTGACTATCTTCTAATACTGACCTTACAACAGTACGATCACACTTATCTGTTAGAAATTTTCTAGCTTGATCACGTAATAACTTTTGATCATCTGAAAAGTCGAAATTCATGAATTTAAGTTATGATTTATCTTCTGTTTCTTCTTCATTAGAAACTGAAGTCTCTTCTGTTTCTGTATCTGGAGATATTTCATCAGTTGTTTCACTTGATGAGTTTTCTTCAGCTGCAATTGATTGCTCCGAGCTTAATTCATTTTGGATTGCCTCCATGATTGCATCAGAATCAATTTCACTTTCATCTGTTGAAGGTGAATTTATATTTTCATTTTCATTAGAAATAGTTTCATCTTGAATATTGTTTTCCTGAATAGGAGTTGGCTTAACATCTATTCGTGGTGCTCTTGAAGTAAATTTTCTTGTAGCAGTTTTCTCCATCTCGGATTTAGATAGGCCTCCTTGATACATTTGTCTAAATGTATCATCTTCGATGACTTCATTTTCATCTTCTTCTTGATAGTCAGAAACTTGCCTTAATTTATTTACGATACTATCTTGAAGCTCATCTCTTGTTATTTTTGCCTCACCTATTTCTCTCAGTGCGATAACAGGTTTTTTATCATTTTCTGGATCTACAGCTGGTGCAGCCCCTCTACCTAATTGAACCGCTCTTTCTTTAGCAAGAATAACAAGCTCATACTGGTTGGTGACTTGTTTTATACAATCTTCTACTGTAATACGTGCCATAAGATTTTTAGAAATTGAATTTGTGTTTTATTGAAATATTTAAATAAATCAAGCTGAATAATTATAAATCGGAATAATGTAAGAATATGATAACAATTTATGCCTAATATTCCTAAGAAAATTAAAAGTCCTTGTGTCAAAATATGCAAATACGATGATGATTTTATGAATGGCATGGTTTGCATAGGATGTTTCAGAGAACAGTATGAAATTGCTAATTGGCTTCGCATGAATGAAAAAGAGAGAGATTTGACGTATATTGATATTAGAGATAGAAAAAGGAGATACAGAAAATGATTAAAGATATTTCGTGGACATGTAAAAACACTTGGAAGCGTAGTTCTTACAATACAATGTGGTGTCTTATTGGTTGTAGTATTGGGGACTTTGGTACAATACTTTTCTTTCAATATTCATCATTTAGTTTACCAACACTAGCGATTATGACTTTGGCAATTATTAATGGAATAATTACAAGCATTATTCTAGAAACTATAATTCTATCTAAACAAATGAAGCTTAGAGATGCATTCAATACGGCAGTTGGAATGAGTCTTATATCGATGCTAATGATGGAAATATCAATGAATGCTCTCGACTGGATTGTGATGGGTGGAGCTAAGCTAAATTTAACTATAATTCCATTTATGCTTTTTGTGGGCTTTATTACTCCTCTTCCATATAACTATTGGCGCCTAAAGAAGTATGGTAAGGATTGTCATTAATAAATGATAAATAGAACTCTAAACATGGAGAATGGCAAAGTTAATTCTTATGTAATAAATGAGAGTGAAAACTCACCTGAAATATATTTTTCTCATGCAAATGGATTTAATGCTCTGACATACTCCTCTCTGCTCAATAAGATTAAAAAAAATTATCAAATAACTTCGTATGATATGAGAGGTCATGGAGAAACCACGTTACTCGCAGACCATAATCAAATGAAATCTTGGTTAATCTATAAAGATGATCTTGAGAAAATATTAGATATCAAAAAAACACCCTCTGTTCTTATAGGACATTCTATGGGCGGTACAGCAAGTTTACTTCTTGCATACACAAGGCCTGATCTAGTATCTCAATTAATTTTAATTGATCCAGTGATTCTCTCTTATTCATACAGGATAATATATAAATTCTTACAAAAGGCTGGAATGATGAAGATTCATCCCATGGTCAGAGGTGCTCTTATGAGACGCAATACATGGGAAAATCAAAATGAAGCTGTAGAATATTTTGAGAGAAAAAAACTTTTTAAAAATATATCAAGAAATATCATTGAAGACTATGTCAAAGGCGGTTTAAAAAAAAATATCTTTCAAAAATATGAACTAAGCTGTCACCCAGAATGGGAAGCCGCTAACTTTAGATTATCGCCTGATGAAATTGGTTTTAATTTAAAAAAAAGCAATGTTCCAATAAAGCTTATACTTCCTCCAAATAGTTATGTTTGTAATAAAGAGTCTCAAAGAAAACTTGAACGCTTAATGCCAAATATAGAAATTATTAATATTAAAAATACATCGCATATGCTTCCTCTTGAAAATTTTGAAGCGGTAAGTGATGAAATTAACAAATTTCTCACATAATTATTATCTACAAAATAAAGTTCAAATAAGCTATTCTAAATTTATGAATGATTTTCTTAATATTGTTATCTCTGTTTGGAATAATGGTGCTTTCGGAATCAATTTTAGCAACATTGTAATAGGTCTTCTGATCTTATTTATATTTGTTTTTTTTAGATCAATCTTTACCAGTTTAGTAATGAGTAGACTAAGAGCCGTTGTGAAAAAATCATCTAATCAAATTGATGATGAAGTTTTAGATGCATTTAAGGAACCAATTAAGTTCATACCTATTGTTTTCGGTGTTTATATCGCATCTACCTACATTGATCTGAACGAAACTTTACAAATATTTGCTGATAACCTTAATCGATCATTAATTACAATTCTTATATTTTGGCTACTGTATAAATTAATTGATCCTTTATCCTATTTTGCACATAAATTTACTGACGTTCTTACTAGCGACCTTGTTGACTGGGGAATAAGAATATTAAAATTTGCAATTTTTTTCATTGGTGCGGCAGCAGTGTTAGAGCTTTGGGGCATTAAAGTTGGACCAATCTTAGCTGGTTTAGGACTTCTTAGCGTAGCAATTGCTCTTGGTGCTCAAGATTTATTTAAAAATCTAATTTCGGGAATTTTAATTCTTTTAGAAAAAAGATTTAAAAATGGAGACTGGATTAAAGTTGAGAATATTGTTGAGGGCACAGTTGAAAATATTGGCTTCAGATCAACAGTTGTTCGTCAATTTGACTCCTCTCCAGTGATGGTTCCTAATTTTAACTTTGCAGAAAATGCCGTTACTAATTTTTCAAATATGCAAAATAGAAGAATTTATTGGACTATAGGATTAGAGTACAAAACAAATTTAGATCAACTAAGAAAAATTAGAGACGAAATTGAAGATTATTTGAAAGAAAGTGGAAACTTTGTATCTGAGTCTGAACAGGCTACATTTGTTCGTATAGATAAGTTTTCAGATAGCTCAATTGATATCTTAGTTTATTGTTTTGCAAAAACTAAAGTTTGGGGAGAATGGCTGAAAGTTAAAGAGGAACTTGCATATCGAATTAAAAACATTGTCGAAAATAACAATGCTGGCTTTGCATTTCCATCTCAAACAATTTACTACGAAAATATTTAGTCAAAAAGACTCACTGGAATAAATTTGTTTTACATCATTATTCCATTTACCTTTATATAAATTGATTAATCTTAAGGCCGAGGTTTCTTTTTTGTGAACCATTTCGTATAAATAATCAATATGTATTGTTTCGTTCTCACCTACAGTATTTAAATTTGATCTCGACTCAAGTCCTTTAGATGAAATTTTTAGAAATTGCTCAGCTATTTCCCATCCATTTCTATCTTTTAATTTAGCATTAAGCCCATTCTTAAATACTGAATTTCTGAAAGAAATAATTTCCTCGAAATTCCATTCTTTTATTATCGAGATGGACTCCTCTAGAGAATCTGAGCAATATAAAATTCCTGCCCAAAAAGCTGGAAGAGCACAAAGAGATCTATAGCTTCCTGCATCAGCACCTCTCATTTCAATATACGTTTTTAATCGAACTTCAGTGAATATTGTACTCAAGTGATCAGTCCAATCATCTAATGTAATTTCTTCAGCTTTTATTTCATGAGATTTATTATTCATTAAATCTTCAAAATTATAATCTAAACAATTTATATAATTTCCATTTCTGATAATTGAATAGACAGGAACTTTTAAAGCATAATCGACATATTCCTCAAATGAAAAATTTTCACCAACCATTGATCGTAAAATTCCTGTTCTATCATTATCTGTTTTTGTCCATACATAGCCACGATATGATTGAAAGCCATTCAATTGTCCTTCAAGAAAAGGTGAATTAGCAAATAAGCCTGTAACTATTGGTTGAAGTGCCGCTGAAACCATTATCTTTTTTTTCATATCAAGCTCTGATATATAATCAAAGTTTGCCTGAACAGTGCATGACCGATGCATCATATCTAAGCCAAGGCCACCTAGTTTTTTCATATATGGCCTCATGATTTCAGAATATCTTTTTTTTGGAACATGGGGTACGACATCTAATTTTTCTATTGGCAAAAACCCAACACCTAAAAATCCTATGTTCATTTTTTCTTCTACCGATTTTACAAAATGTAGATGATTATTTATTTCTCTGCATGTCTCATGAATAGTGACTAATGGTGCGCCTGAAAGTTCAAATTGTCCACCTGGTTCAAGCGTAATACTAGCTTTCTCTTTCGTAAGTGCGATAATATTATCATCTTCATATTTAGGTTTCCAATCATCTTGAATAAATGACTCCAATAAAGCTGATATACTTTGCTCACCTTTATAAGGAATTAGAGAATAATCATTTTTATTGAATACAAACTTTTCATGCTCAGTACCTATTCTTTAGAGAGGATAATATTTGTTTAGCGGCAATGAATCCCCCTTTATTTTTTATTTTTCCAGGTTTACTTGTTGATCCTCTTATAGTCTTGAATCCCATATAGGAAATTACCTTTGAGATAATATCACCATCTTTGTGTTTTGAAATTAATATC
>CACIBF010000011.1 GCA_902584815.1 uncultured Pelagibacteraceae bacterium | reverse complement strand
GGCCTTTACCTACAATTAATGAACAAAATGATTTATTTTTAGTCATTTTTTGAACTGAAGATATTTCGCCTATGTCGTTATTAATATTGCTTCTTAATGTAAGTACAGCATCAGACCTAAAAAGTAAGCCATACCGATTTATTCGATGTAAATCTCTATAACCTTTCCTTCGAAATTCTGGCAAGTTCCATTTGGCTTTATTATCTCTAATTGTAGCTAAAGTTGGATTAAGAATACTCTCTATATCTTCATTCATATTTTTTTTAAATGTATTTAGGTGGCTTTACTGTTGAGTGATTAAATATACTTTCATATTTTTTTCCAAATGACATTACTTTTAGATCACTCGCTTTTTTACCAATAATTTGCATTCCCATAGGAAGACCAGAATTATTAAGGCCTACAGGAACTGATAATGTTGGAAGTTGAAACAAACTTGCGATAATACTTACCTCCATCCATTTGTGATAAGTGTTAAGTCGATACGAACCAATTTTTTTTGGGAAATTGACATTTATATCAAATGGAAATACCTGAGCAGATGGAATGGCTAGGAAATCATATTCTTCAAATAATTCATTTATTTTTGAATGATATTTTTTTATGTTATTTATAGCCTGATCGACTTGATGATCAGTAACTTGTCTTCCTTGATCATATTCCCATCTTGCACTATAGCAAAGATCATCCATATTGATATGATCCATCATTTTAATGTCTTCATAACTTATTTTTGATCTAATAAGTTTCCAAATACTCCATAGATCTTGAGAAAATAAATCTGTATTAACCTCGTTAATTGAAATGTGAAACGGGTTTGTCATAAGTGTATTTAGTGAATTATTGCACATTTCTAATATTCCATTTTCAAATTTATAATTGTCATTTAAATTAGAAAGCCATCCTATTTTTATTTCTCTAAAATCTTCCTCACTCATTGATGCGTTTACAAATGTATTCTCCAAATCAAAGGAAAAAGGATCTCTCTCATCTCTACCAGATACAGCATCAAGAAATATACTTAGCTCATGAGGTGTTCTTGCTATACCACCCAATGTTGACAGCAATGGGTATTTTATATTTGATGATTTAACTCTTTTTTCAGGAATTAATCCTGGAGTAGGTCTAAAACCATAAAGATTGCAATAAGCAGCTGGATTTCTGACTGATCCCATCATATCAGTTCCGTCTGCTAATGGTAACATTCCAGAACTCACCGCGGCAGCAGCACCACCACTTGAGCCACCAGCAGTTTTAGTTAAATCATATGGATTGTGAGTACTGCCGAATAGACGATTTGAGGTTTGTGATCCGTATGCTAATTCAGTAGTATTAGTTTTTCCAATTATGATCGCCCCTTCTTTTTTTAGCCTTTCTGAAATAATCGAGTCTTCATCTGGAAAATTATTTTTGTATTCCCTGCAACCAAAACTTGTAGGAAGTTTTTTGACATCAGTTATATCTTTTATTGCTAATGGCATACCATGAAGCAGGCCAATTTTATTGCCATTATCAAATAATCTGTCTTTTTCTTTAGCTTCTGAAATAATTTCAGTCTCATCTCTCAGAGAAACGATTGCATTCAGGTCTTTATTATAATTTTTTATCTTATCGAGAAAAAATTTTACTACATCTTCAGATTTTAACTCTTGTGATTTAATTTTTAAAGAAATTGACTCGATAGATTGTCCTTCAAGCATCAATTAGAATTTAACCATTGTGCAAAGTCTTAGTTTCTAGGTAATCTTCAATTCCCATATCTCCACCCTCGCGACCATTTCCTGACTGCTTGTAACCTCCAAATGGAGAACCATAATTAAATCCTCCACCATTTACATGTACTGCTCCAGCACGCAATCTTCTTGAAACTCTATCAGCTCTTTCTTTACTTCCAGTTTGTAAGTATGCAGCAAGTCCGTATGGAGTATCATTTGCTATTTTAATTGCATCATCTTCATCATTGAATGGAATAATTACCAGAACGGGTCCAAAGATTTCTTCTTGAGCAATTCTCATGTCGTTTGAAACTTCAGCAAATATTGTTGGTTTAACAAACCATCCTTTTTCAAAACCATCAGGTCTTCCTGTGCCACCAGTTACTAACTTTGCTCCTTCATCAATTCCTACTTGAATCATTGTTTGCACTCTATCGTATTGAATTTTGTCAAACAAAGGTCCCATATGATCTCCTTCATTGCTTGGGTCATCGACAGCAATACTTTCTGCAGATTTTTTTGCTAAATCAACGACTTCATCATAGCATGATTTCTCAACAAGCAGACGAGTAGGGGCGTCACATGATTGTCCCGTGTTGGCCATACACTCTTTAACTGATGCATCTACTCTCTCAGGAAGGTCGCAGTCAGCAAAAACTAAGTTTGGTGATTTTCCACCGAGCTCAAGAGTTACTTTTTTGACAGATGGGGCTGACTCTTTGGTCACTGAAACACCGCCCCGTGTTGATCCAGTAAACGAGATCATCTGGATATCAGGGTGCCTTGATAATGCAACTCCAACTTCTTCACCTGTTCCATGTATTAAATTAAATACACCAGCTGGAACACCAGCTTCATGAAGTATCTCTGCGTATACTGTAGCAGATAATGGAGTATGCTCTGAAGGCTTAAGAACACTGGTGCAACCTGTTGCGATTGCAGGTAAGACTTTTAATGTAATTTGGTTTATAGGCCAATTCCATGGAGTAATAAGACCACAAACACCGATTGGCTCTTTTAGTAAAATATCACCATTGCTTAAAGTAACTTCTTCCTCAAGTTTCTCTAAAGACTCAATAAAGCCATCTAAATGGCCAATACCCGAGTCTGCCTGAGTGTCTCGCGAAAAGGTCATTGGAGCGCCCATTTCTTGACTCATAGCCACTGCTAATGCTTCATATCGATCAGAAGTAACAGATCGAATTTTTTTTAATAAATCTAATCTTTCATTTTTGGATGTTTGGGAAAAGCTGTCAAAAGCATTTTTTGCAGCATCAACTGCAGAATTAACGTCTTCTTGATTTCCTAAAAATACTTTTGCAATTTCTTCTTCATTTGCAGGATTAATTACAGGCATTGTGATTGATGATTTAGGAGTTACCCATTCACCATTAATATAAAATTTTTCTACATTCTTCATTCTTTATCCTTTCATTATCTTGCCTGTGTAATACTGGTTCTTACCAATTCAAGCATTTCATCATAGCTGGCATTCCTAGGGTTAGTTCCAAACGCTGTATCGACCATTGACTTCTTGGCAATTCTTTCTGCACAATCTTCAGGCACTCCAATTTCAGCAAGCCCCTTTGGAATGTTAATTCTATCAAGTAATTTTTCAATATTAGAAATAAATGATTCAGCTGAATTACCTTCAAATTGCATAGCTTCATTCATTCTTTTAACTTTTTCATCCATTCCAGGTAGATTAAATCTTAATACAGCGGGAAGAATGATAGCATTTGTCAGTCCATGGTGGGTATCATATTCAGCTCCAACCATGTGAGCTATAGCATGTACAATGCCAAGCCCCTTGATAAAAGAGATTCCACCGAGGCAAGAGGCAACTAGCATAGCTCCACGTGCGGCCAAATTATCAGGTTCTTCAACAGCTAAATACAATGACTTAGATATTAAAGATAGACTTTCCAATGCAGCTCCATCACATAACGGATGGAATCCTGGAACACAGTATCCCTCAATTGAATGTATCATTGCATCCGCTCCCGTCCATGCAGTAAGGTGTGCAGGCAAGCCTACTGTTAATTCAGGATCAAGAATAGTTAGTGATGGTTTTAGATCTGGATGCATGATGCATAATTTCATACCTTTTTCAATATGGGTTATCATTGCTGTGCTCTCTGTTTCCGCTCCAGTACCTGCAGTCGTAGGAATAGTTATAAGTTTTGGAAATTCATTCCCTTCCTTTATCTTTGCTGGCGTTAGCTCCCATTCAAAATCCCATAATGGAATATCATTGTTTGCTGTAAGGCAGATTGCTTTGCCACCATCCATTGCGCTGCCACCGCCAATTGCAATTATTGCGTCATGATTTCCCTCTTTAAATACATTGCATCCTCCAGTTATTTCATCTTCTTTAGGGTTAGGAGAAATTTCAAAATATAAATCTGATTGAATATTAGATTTTTCAAGAAAGTTCTGTATGGACTTTATAAAAGGTAAGTCCTTACTACCTCTATCAGTCACGATAAGCGGTTTTTTTATATTTAATTCTCCACAGTTCTTGCCAATTTCAGATATTCTTCCTGGACCATATGAAATTGGAACTGGAAAGCCCCAGTCTTGAGGTTCTAAAATTTCAGATGTATTCATGTTAAAAAGATTCGGCATAATAATACTTCCAAAGGTATAGATAAAAATTTGCTTTTAAATGACACAATATAAGATTATTAATTTTAAAAAAAATATATAGTTTTACAATGATTAAATTGAACAAATTGTATATTGCAATAGCAGCTACGCTTATAGGAATTTTTTGTGTCGACTCTTATGGAGTAATCATAAAGAGTTTAGGACAAATATATCCCATTACACAGTTAAACGTATTCAGAAATGGTTTTGCTATCTTGCCCTTACTTGCTGTTTTCATTATTACAAAAGAATTCTCAAGTTTGTTTAAAAATTTAAATTCTAGATTCATAATAATATGCTGCGTGCGGGGCATTTGTTTCGCGCTTATGCATGTTTTTTATTTTGCAGCAATAATTAATATGGACTTTGCTACTGCATCCACTTTAACCTTTTCCTCTCCATTTTTTATCGCGCTACTATCAATCTTTTTTCTTGGTGATAAAGTTGGCATTTATAGATGGTTAGCAATTGTTATTGGTTTTATAGGGGTTGTCATGATTATGCGTCCCGATACAGATTTATTTTCAATTTATTCAATCTTTCCAATATTGGTCGCACTACTATTTTCTATAGCAATGATTGTTTTAAGATTTATTCCTGATAGTTATTCAACTTCAAAAATACAATTTTATTCTCTTCTATTCTCTATAATAGGCGCAACTCTATTATTCTTAATTTCAGATGATCATGTACCAGTGGAAAATTATAATCATTTACTATTAATGGTATTAACAGGAGTGCTTGGAGGTATTGCAGCAATACTTTTTATATTTGCCTATCGTTTAGTGTCCCCAAGTAAACTTGCTACATTTGAATATGTGGGAATCCCATCTTCATTTTTATTAGGATGGTTATTTTTTAATGAATTACCAATCTCACAATTATTTCCTGGAGTAATAGCAATTGTTTTTGCGGGAATGATAATTATTTGGAGAGACACATTAAAAGAAAAACTAACAAGAGAAATTAAGCAATAGTATTTATTTACTTGAAGTCATAGATTTCATAATAATTGTGCGATCAATTTCACCTATAAGTTTTCCTGTAGTACTATCAATAACGGGAAATGTATTGTCATTTTCACAGCACATATCCATCAAGCCATCTATTTTTGCATTACTTTCAATACAGTTTTTCCCCTCATTGAAAGTTTTTTCAGTTTCAGAACAGATTTCTTGACGACAAATTTTTCCAGCACTTAATACTTTATATTTTGGAACATCCTCAGTGAAGTCTTTTACATATTGATCAATTGGATTTGCAACAATTTCTTCGGGAGTGCCAACCTGTGAAATTTCTCCATCTTTCATAATTGCTATATTATCTCCCATCTTAATTGCTTCTAAGAAGTCATGTGTAATAAATACCATTGTTTTTTTAAGCATTTTTTGAATACTCAGTAGCTCATCTTGCATCTCCCTTCTAATCAATGGATCAAGAGCTGAAAAAGGTTCATCAAAAATTAAAATTTCAGGGTCTACGGCAAGAGCCCTTGCTAATCCAACCCGTTGTTGCATCCCTCCAGACAATTCTCTAGGAAAATGTTGATCCCAACCATCGAGGCCTACCAATTTGAGGGCTTCGATTGATTTTTCTATTCGTTCTTTTTTTCCAACTCCTCTAATCTCTAACCCATAACCAATGTTTTCAATAACTCTCCGGTGAGGAAACAAGCCAAAGTGTTGAAACACCATACTCATTCGGTGACGTCTTAGTTCTTTTAAGTCTTTATTATTCATATTAGTAACATCAATACCATCAATTTCTACTAACCCTGAGGTAGGCTCTATTAGTCGTGATAAACATCTTACAAGAGTAGATTTTCCACTTCCGGAGAGACCCATAACAACAAATGTTTCACCTTTTTGTACTGAAAAACTTACATCTTTGACTGCTACAACATGACCAGTTTTCTCTTGTACTTCACTTCGTGATAGATTTTCATCAAGATTTGATAAAATATTCTTTTCATTTGGCCCAAAAAGCTTCCAAATATTCGAACAAACTATTTTCTGGTTATTTTCCATAATTTCAGGATAATATATCAAAGAATTTGCGTAATACTATAGTTTTTGTTAAATGGCGCTATACCAGGATTTAAATAATCAAAGTTTACAATCAAAATTTAGTGGATACTTTGTACCCGCTATTATTCTTTTAAGTATTATAATTTCATTGATCTTAGTTTCATTTGGAGAAGATAAATCTGAGTTTCCAGAGTTTATCACTGACGCCTTTACCTTTACTGCATGGGTAAATCAGGGAGAAGATTTTTTAAAAGCCAATATAAAAGAGTATACTCGAGCGATTTCTAGTTATGTAAAAGAAGGCTACTTTTTGCTCGAAGATTTCTTAATCGATTCTTCATGGCTTTTTGTTACTGCACTTTTAGTTATTCCATCATTGGCATTTGGAGGAATTAAACTAGCTACCTTTATTCTTTTTGGAACAATGTATTGGGGAATGGTAGGATTATGGGAGTCAGCAATGGAAACTCTTGCATTGATGGGCTTATCAGTTTTTTTATCAGTTGTTATAGGTGTACTTCTTGGGGTATGTTGTGCATTAAGCGATCGGTTTGAACGAACCATGAAACCTATTTTAGATATCATGCAAGTTATGCCAGCTTTTGTATATCTAATTCCTGCTATGTTCTTTTTTGGAATTGGTGGCGCTCCCGCTATTCTTGCGACAATGATTTATTCTATGCCTCCTATAATTCGCCTAACTAATCTTGGAATTCGACAAGTACCAAATGAAACTATTGAAACTGCTACTTCCTTTGGATCAAATAGGGGACAAATTTTATTTAAAGTACAAATTCCACTTGCGTTACCAAGTATTATGATGGGGGTAAATCAAACTATTATGATGGCATTAGCTCTCGTAGTTCTAGCAACATTTATTGGAGCGCAAGGACTTGGTTCAGATATTTGGGTTGCTATCAGAAAACTTGATGTTGGTGCAGGAATGGAAGGTGGACTTTGTGTGTTGTTAATGGCTATAATGTTCGATCGTTTCGGAAAAGCTGTAAGCAGAGAAACTGTAACATTGCCTGCAGATAGTCAAAAATTTTATATACTGCCTCAAAATTGGGATATATATCCATTAGCTAGACTTTTTGAAAAGCCTTTTACCTATATTCACTTTACTTTTGCATTTATTTTTTCTGGTCTAGTCAGGATCTTTGCTTATTTTTTTGAGCAAGTCTTATCTCTTATAAGCAAAAAAATAGCTATTGCTTTTAGTCAGTTCATAAATTTGCATTATTTTTTCATTACTGGATTATTATTTTTAATTGGAATTTATTTATACGACATTCATGTAACCCCGATTGGAACATTTCCTGAAAGCTGGAATTTATCGATAAGAGACCAAATATCAAGTGGGGTGAGCGCACTAACTGTTAATCCCACATTTATAGCGATAACCAAAACCATACGATCTTCAGTAATCATATATTTATTGAGACCATTTGATATGTATCTGACTTACCTTCCCTATTGGTTTACCATAGGTACACTTGTCATTGTAAGTTGGGCATCTGTTGGATTTCGGTTTGCAATCACAACTCTTATATTATTACTTTTTATCGGAGCATGCAACATATGGACTGAAGCAATGATTACTTTGTCTTCAGTTTTAATTTCTGTACTGTTCTGTTTTTTAATTGGTGTTCCAATCGGAATTTTAGCTTCATATAGTCAGCGTTTTCAAAGCATCAATGAAGTGATTTTAGATGCGATGCAGACCCTTCCTTATTTCTGTTATCTAATTCCTGTTTTAATGTTTTTTGGTGGAGGAGCATTTTCAGCTCTTCTCGCAACGATTATTTATTCAATTCCACCAATTATAAGACTAACAGTTTTAGGACTTTCACAAGTCTCCAGTACATATTCTGAAGTTTCTACTTCATTTGGGGGATCTCTAATACAAACACTGAGAAAGATTAAGTTTCCTCTTGCCATTCCAAGTCTTGTAATGGGGTTTAATCAAACTGTGATGATGGCTTTCGCTATGCAAATTGTAACACCACTGATTGGTGGAAAAGGTCTAGGATTAGAGGTTTTTAATGGATTAGCAAGATCTGATACTGGACGAGCTTTAGCTGCAGGAATAGGGATATGTCTGCTAGCAATGATAATTGACAGGATTAGTCTTGCTTGGACTAAGAAACAAAGGGATGCTTTAGGCATATAATTGCTCATTTTAATAATATTTTCATATAATTATTACTTACATTTATACATTTACATTATCTTAATTTTCAGGCTAAAATAATTCATTAATAAAAAAATAAAATTAAGGGGTTATAAAAATATGAAAAAATCATTTTTCACAAATGCTTTTTTAGCTTTGATAATGTCTTCTTTTCTTGTTCTATCAGCTGGTACTGCCAACGCAAAACGTTTGACTGCTGCTGTAGCTGACTGGACAGGTGGTGAAATTACATGTCAGGTTGCTGTAAGCATTTTAGAACAAGAACTTGGATATAAAGTTGAGAGAATTGTATTTCCGTCAGGCACAGGCCTATGGGAAGCAATTGCCGCAGGCGATATAGATTTCGCATGTGAAAGTTGGCCTGGATACGCTGAAGCTGATGATGTGATGCTAAGTGCTCCATTATATTATGATGGTGAAGTGGTTCAGGAATATTCTGGAACAGGTGAAGTAATTGCCTTTACAACAGGTATCATCGGAGCTTCCGACTACTATGTTCCAAAGTATTTTATGGATGCAAATCCTGATTTTAATGGTTGGGAAGATCTAAATAAATTTAAAGCTGAATTTGCTACTGTTGAAACAGGCTCTAAAGGTAGACTGATCGGATGTCCAGTTGCTGGATGGAACTGTCATGACCAGAAAAGACTAGATATCATGGGTATCGATTTTGAAGCAGTTGAGCTTGGAACTGAGACGGCGCTTTTAGCTGAAGCGCAAGGTGCTTTTGATCGTAAAGAACCATTTTTAATGTATCTTTGGGAACCTCATTTTTTCTTTGGTAAGAATGAAATGGTAGGTGTTGGACTTCCAACTCACCAGTCTTGTGATAGTTTTACTGAGGCTAACAACTGGAAAGACTGTGGAATGGGATCTTGGCCCGCAAGTAACTGGCCAAAAGATTATACCATGAACTATATGAATCCAGAAGTGATGGCAAAACCTGAAAATGCTGAAGCTCTTGCGTTCTTCAAGAAAATGAAATTTCAGAATGGCGATCAAGCAAAAATGCTTGTAAGAGTAGGCGATGATGGATTATCAGTTGAAGAAGCTGTTCAAGAATGGAAAGATAGTTCGAGTGATTGGAAGAATTGGCTTCCATAAGCTTAACTAATCTCTAAGTTTAAAAAAGGCCCTGTATATTTACAGGGTCTTTTTTTTTAGTTTATTTAAAAATGGAAAATCAAAAGCACAAATATCATTATACAATCAGTTTCGCATTGTTGATTGCTGCAGGAATGTGGGGACTATTTTGGCTGCCTCAAAGAGCGTTAGAATCTGGAGGTTTAACTGGAGGTTGGGCTACTATATCACAAATGGTAATTCCATTACTAATACTGCTTCCGATATCAATTTGGAGGAAATCAAAAGGACAATCCTTTGGATTAGAATATCCATTGATTGGACTTTTATTTGGAGGAGGTATTGCTTGTTATGCAAATAGCTTTCTACTAACTGACGTCGTAAGAGCGTTAATTCTTTTCTATATCACTCCAGTTTGGACAACCATTTTTGAAATGATTTTTCTGAGACAATTACCACGTATTTACAGATATATTACTCTGATATTGGCATTATCAGGTGTTTGGATAGTATTTGGACAAGATGGAATAATACCGGTTCCAAAAAATTCTGGTGACTGGATTGCTCTTTTTGGAGGAATTTTAATAGCTGCTTCAGCAGTAAGAATGGAAATTAAGAAACCAGAGGGGATATATCCTATATTGTTTTCATTCTTTTTTTATGGAGGCTTATTTACTTTAGTTCAGGCATTCTTTTTACGAGACTATCTCGGTTCAAGCCCATCATTTGATGCGTGGATCACAATGATGCCATGGCTGCTTTTAATTGCTGTTTTATTTCATATCCCTACAAATATTGTTATTTTAGGTGCTCCAAGTAGGATAGGGGCTGGTTTATTTTCAATAATTATACTTTTTGAAATTGTCGTTGGATCGTTTAGTGCTGCAATATTAACTGATGAACTCATTGGATGGCGAGAAATATTGGGAAGCTCATTAATAATACTAGCTGGGTTAGCAGAAATTATTTTTGCTTCAAAGTCTGATAGTATTGAGAATTATAATTGATTGAGTAACTTTATATGCTCTACAGTTGTTCCACAACAACCGCCAATGAGTTGAGCTCCAGCATCTTTCCATTTTTTAGCTTCGATTAAATAATCTTCTGGGGAAATAACATTGCTCATATCATAATTTGGAAAATTAAATACAGCGACTTCTGGATAAGCCATAATAGGTACATCATAAACTTCTCTGAGTTCTCTGATGCTTTCTTCTATTACACTGATATCACAATGCATAATACCAACAGCATCTAATTTATGGTGCTTAACATTATTTATCATTTTCTTAAAAGTATACTCATAATCAGTTGTTAGAGCTATGAGACCATCTGGAATACTCCTTGAAGAAAATCCGGCCCATACTGGCAAACCAACTTTACTAGCAGAGTCGAAAACAATCTCAATCCTATCTGGCCGATACATAAGTTCTAAAAAAATAAAATCACAACCATTATCAGCTAGGAAAAAAGCAAGTTCGTCAAAATTTTTCTGAAAATACTCAGGAGTAAGTTTTTTTCGATAATTTTCTCTCTCTTCTTGATTTTTAAAGGCATCTTCATATGGAATTTGATGAGACAGAGAGCCTCCTATAAGAACATCATCTCTACCAGTTTCTTTCCGTGCATCAAGAGCAGCATTTATTGCACTTAAGTTAATTTCCTCAAATTTATCATCAACTCCCGCTACTTCGAGAACCATTCTGTTAGAAGCGTATGTATTGGTAGCAATAACTTTAGCACCTGCTTCAATATAATCTTTATGAATTTGTTTGAGTGTATCACCTTCAAGAGACCCGGTCGCACACCAGGAGTTATCCATTTTAACCCCTCTATTTTCAAGCTCTGATCCAGTAGCACCATCTAATAAAATAGTCTCTCCAGATTGAAGTAGTTCTAAAAAGTTTTTATATCGTTGATTCATGGCTTGCTCTTTTATGATTTAATATTATGTTATCGTAAATTTTAATTCATTAAAATTGTTGAATAAATTTACAATCAGTTTTAAAAGGTTTCATCATAATAGGATAAAAAAAAATATGTCAAAAGGAATTATCTATACACCAAGGGTAAGAAAGTCACCATTTTTTGAGGAGACATTAAAATACGGTGCAACAAATTTTACTACTTATAATCATATGACCATGCCTGTAGGCTATACGACTCCAGAACAAGAATATCAGTCTCTTATTAATGATGTCACTCTCTGGGATGTGGCTGCAGAAAGACAAGTGGAAATTGTAGGCGAAGATGCTTCTAAATTTGTTCAGTACATGACACCTCGAAATTTATCTACGTTCAAGGATAATTTCTGTCGATATGCATTCATGACTGATGAGAATGGAGGAATTATTAATGATCCATTAATATTAAAATTTAATGAAAATAAGTATTGGTTGAGTATTGCAGACTCAGACGCAATTTTATGGTGTAAAGGAGTCGCATTATCTGGAAACTATAAGGTAAGTATTTCAGAACCTGAGGCATGTCCATTATCATTACAAGGTCCTCTTTCAAAAGAATTGATGCGAAAAGTAACTAACGATGACCCAAAAATAATGGGATTAAAATATTATCAATTTATAGAAACTAACTTATTTGGTATTGATTTAATTATCGCGCGGAGTGGGTGGAGTAATCAGTTTGGATACGAAATTTATATAACGAGAGAAATAGATGGACCTACCTTGTGGAATTCCCTAATGGAAGCTGGTAAAGAGTTCAAAATTGTACCTAGTTGTCCTAATCAAATTGATAGAATTGAAGCGGGCATGATATCTCACCAAGGTGATACATCCCTGGATGAAAATCCTCTTGAATTGAACTTACCTAAGTTTTATGACTTGGATCAGGAATCAGATTTTGTAGGCAAAGAAGCTTTAAAAAAAATTAGAGATGAGGGAATAAAAAAACAGTTTACTGGATTTAAAATTTCAGGAAAAAAGATTGGTTATAATATGGCTAGAATTCCTCTTTATGATGAGAAATCTGAAAAAAAAGGATTTATTACAAGCTGTATTTATAGCCCAAATTTTGGATGTAATATTGCCTTGGGATACGTAGATATTGATCTAGTATCATCAACTGATATTTTTAATATCAACCATGATGGCGAAGAGAGAGATGTTGAGGTTGTTCCTTTACCATTTAGCTCAAGACTAGAAAAAATGGAATGACATTTTTAAAAAGTAAATTTCATAAATTTATTTTTATCTTTACTATTCTTATATCTATTTTTTCAGGATGGTTTTTTTCAGAATATATTATTAAACAAAAAAATGATGAAACAAACTATATCAACGCTAGTTTTAATCTAATAGATCATCATGGCAATGAGGTTTCTAACCTAGATTATATAAATTTTAATAAAGTATTTTTTTTTGGATTTACTCATTGTCCAGATGTTTGTCCAATGGGAATTAGTGTTTTATCAAATGTTATTGATGAATTAAGTGATCTATCAATTAACAAATTTTTATTTATTAGCGTAGATCCTGATAGGGATACGCCAAAAAGAATGAATAAATACTTATCAAATTTTAATAACGAAATTATTGGTCTTACAGGTGACTATGAGTCGTTGAAGCCTGTTTGGGAAAACTTCTTTGTCCATGTTAAAAGTGACATGACACAAGACCAGGAGCCCTATTCTAATTTTGATAATATAAAAAAACAAAACTCACATGACAATCATAATTCAGATAATCATTCGCATAGTGAAGTGTCAGAAAATAATTATATTGTGCAACACAGTGCGTTTTATTTTATATTTGATCGTAAAGATAATCTAAAAACAATTTTACCTTATGGGTCAAGCTCGGAAGAAATATTAGTTGAATTGTCAAATCTCTAATTCATTTATGAAAAACATTATAAGCTATTTTATTTTACTAATTTTATTCTATTCATGCTCAGAGAAAATAGAGTACAAAGAATTAGCTGCTGAAAAAGCAAAAGAAATGAATTGTTTGGAAGATATAGAACTTCTCGTAAAAAACGATAATGTTGAATTGTGGGCTTCATATAGTCAATCTGAAGAAGGGTTACTTTGTGTTTATACATGTAAAAATGATATTTGTTATTATTCGACTGAAAGAGACTAAAAGTGAAAAGTAATTCATCAGATTTTTATATAGTAATAATTCCTATTCTAATAATGGTTAGCCTTGCTTGGGTGTACTTATTTGTTTTCTCCAATGAAATGGATATGGACATGAGTTCAATGGATATGAACAATGACATGAATATGGACTTTCAGGATATGGACATGAGTTCAATGGATATGAACAATGACACGAATATGTATTCATCAAATAAATTTTCTTTATTCGCAATGCCAATGGATAGCAACTGGACTGTTAATGACTTTATTGTAATGAATCTAATGTGGATAATTATGATGTTTGCAATGATGTTTCCATCATCACTAATGTTCCTTTTTCTTTTCTATTCAATGAGAAGCAATATGGCTATTGTAAAAAATCCTAAATCAGAAATTGTCTTACTGTCTTTAATGTACTTTTTTATATGGATTTTATTTTCAATGGCGGCTTGTTACCTTCAATATATTTTTCATAATTATAGTGTAGTAAACATGATGGGGATGTTCACAAGCAATAAGGCTGCTGCAATAACATTAATTGGTGCAGGATTATTTCAGTTTTCTAGTTTTAAAGATGCTTGTTTAGAAAAATGTAGAAATCCACTTGCATTTATTATGGGAACGAAAATTAGTTCTAATTTTGATGTTTTAAAGATAGGACTTTTGCACGGTCTGTATTGCCTTGGATGCTGTTGGGCGCTTATGCTCATTTTATTTATCAACGGTGTTATGAATATGCTCTGGGTTGTGATCCTTACAATAGCCATTTTATCTGAAAAAATAATTCCATTTGAGAAACTTACTTCTAGATTTTTTGCCCTAATTCTAGTATTTTGGGGATCTTATTTAATCTTTATTTAACCTATGACCGCAAATCCTTTCAATCTTCATTGGGAAATTAATGGCCACTTTCTATTGAACTGTAATTGTGATGTCTTTTGTAATTGTCCTATGTCTTTAGGGCGTGCAATTCCTAATTCATCGAATGGAAAATGTTTTTCTTGGTGGGGAATCATTATTGAAGATGGTTGGGCTGAAGAAAAATGGTCTGGTTTTAATCCAATGAAGAGAGAGCAAAAAGGTATCATTGATTTAAGCGGTTTGAACGTTGCAATCTTACTCGAAGTTCCTGGGCCATTATCTATGGGAGGATGGACAGCGGGTTTATATTTTGATGAAAAGGCCTCTGATGATGCAGCTGATGCATTACTAAAAATATTCTCTGGTAATGCAGGAGGACAAACTGGATGGTTTTCATCTATGATTTCTAATTTCTTGGGAGTTAAGAGAGCATCTATAACTTATAAAGAAACAGAAACTGGTTGGACTTACACTATTCCAGATATTTTGGATGGTAGAATTGAAAAAGAACCAGGACTGCAAAGAGGAGAAGATATTAAGGTATCCAATCTTAAATATTGGGTTGCTCCCGAGATAATTGTAGGTCGAGGTGGCAAAAGAAGTAAAATCAAAGACCATGGACGTAATTGGGATTTCACAGGAGGAAGTGCAGAATATTGCGCCGTTGAGTGGTCAGGTCCATAAAAATTAAGGAGAATTATGAAATCTAGAGCAAAAGCAGTTGTGATAGGTGGAGGTGTTGTAGGTGTAAGTACTTTATATCACCTTGCCAAAAAAGGGTGGTCAGATGTTGTTCTGTGTGAAAGAAAAGAACTGACTTCAGGTTCAACTTGGCATGCCGCTGGTCTCCTACCTCTTTTTAATATGAGTTACTCCGTTGGACAGCTTCACAAATATTCAGTTAAGTTTTATCAAGAACTACAAAAAGAGACAGGTCAAGAAGTAGGCTTTAGCAATGTTAGTAATATTCGATTGGCAGAAACACAAGATCGAATGGATGAATATAAACAATATGCTGGAGTCGCTCAAACTATTGGAGTAGATGTTAAATTTCTATCGCCAGATGAAATAAAAGAAATTTGGCCTTTATGTAATACAGATGGTCTTATAGGTGCAATTCAACATCCTGAAGATGGATATATTCAACCGAATGATTTGACTCAAGCTCTAGCAAAAGGAGCGAGATCGTTAGGGGCTGAAATTTATCGTCAAACAAGTGTAGTTGGTTTAGAGCAACAGCCGGACGACTCGTGGATTGTTAAAACTGATAAAGGCGATATTCATGCAGATGTAATTATTTCTTGTTCTGGAAACTTTGTAAGACAAACTGGGGAAATGGTTGGTTTAGATATCCCGGTTATTCCTGTTGAACATCAATATATTGTCACTGAACCTCATCCAGAAATTGTAAAAAGAAAAGAAGCTGGTCTCCCTGAAATGGGTGTGTTGAGAGGATCTGATGGCTCTTGGTATATGAGAGAAGAGGCTGGTGGATTAATTTTAGGACCATATGAAAAAGGTGCACCATGCTGTTATGTGGATGGACCTAGTAATGATTGTGAGTATGAACTATTTCAAGAAGATCTGGATCGTCTAGGGCCACATATTGAACATGCGATTAATAGAGTTCCCATCTTTGGTGAAGTAGGCATTAAAAAAGTTTATAATGGTGCAATTTGTTATACACCAGATGGTAGCCCAATTGTAGGGCCTGCATGGGATAGAAAAAATCTTTATTTAAATGATGGACATTCTTTTGGCATAACTGCTGCTGGTGGAGCTGGATGGCAATTAGCTGAATGGATTGTTGATGGAGAACCAACCGTTGATATGCTTGGTGTTGAACCTAGAAGGTTTGGGGATTATGCTTCAAAATCTTATCTTATCAAGAAGAATGAAGAAGCTTATGCAAATGTATTTACAATTCATTACCCTGATGAAGAGCGAGATGCTGGTAGACCTCTAAGGCAAGCACCTTGTTATGATCGATTAAAAAACTTAGGAGCAGTTTTTGGACAAAAATTTGGCTGGGAAAGAGCAAACTGGTTTGCTCCTGAAGGTGTTGAACAAGTTGATGATTGGTCTTTCAGAAGATCTAAATGGTTTGAGCATATTGGAAACGAATGTAAAAACGTCGTTAAAAATGTAGGTCTGCTAGATATGAGTGCATTTGCAAAATGCAGAATAAGCGGTCCTGGTGCCGAAGCTTTTCTTGATAACTTAGTTGCAAATAAATTGCCAAAAAAGATTGGAAGAACAAACCTTTGTCACGCTCTTAATACAAAAGGTGGCGTTCATTCTGAATTTACTATTATGCGTGAAAGTGAAGATAGTTTTTATTGCGTATCAGCAGGAGCTTGGCAAAGGCTAGATCATGATTGGATCAAAAAGCATATGCCTAATGATAGATCTGTTTCTATGGAGAATCTTACAAATAGTATGGGAGTTCTGGTTGTTGCTGGACCAAAATCTAGAAAATTGTTTGAAAAAATATCAAATGATGATTTTTCGAATGAAGCGTTTCCATGGCTATCTGGAAAAATGATCAATGTAGGTCTGGCTGAAACATTAGCCTTGAGAGTAAACTTTGTAGGTGAATTAGGATGGGAGCTGCATATGCCTATTGATTTACAAAACACAATTTTTGACGCGCTAATGGAAGCTGGTGAGGAGTTTGGAATCAAACCTTTTGGTATCCGAGCGATGGACTCGCTTAGAATAGAAAAATCTTATCGATTAGTTGGTACTGAATTATCGATTGAATATGCAGCCTATGAGTCTGGTTTAGATCGGTTTGTACATCCAAATAAAGGTGATTTTATTGGTCGAGATGCACTTGTTCAGTGGAGGGAAAAGGGTTTTGATAATAAATTTGTTACTTTAGAAGTTCATGACGTAACCGATGCCGATGCTTTAGGTAATAATCCAATATACCAAGATGGCAATGTTGTTGGGAGAGCAACTGGTGGAAATTATGGTTTTAGAATTCAAAAATCAATTGCTCTTGCAATGGTAAATCCAAAATGTGCTGAACCTGGCACAAAACTTACTATGGATATTTTAGGTACCATGCATGATGTTACTGTTATTGAAGAAAGCCCTTATGACCCAACCAATGAAAAGCTTAGATCATAGAAAAATCTCTAATGTCTAAGGCGTTAGATTTTTATCTTGATTTATGTTCCTCTGGGGCGATTGAAAAAGATCAAAATCAAATCGATTTACTAACAGAATTAGAGATATTTCTATCTAACTCTGACGAGAATATTTTTTCAAAAATTTTAAAATTTTCATCACAAGAAAATTCTTTAACTTGTTTTTATTTACACGGCAATGTTGGATCTGGAAAAACTCTCTTAATGGATTTAATTTCAAAAGTAATTTTATCCAACAAGTTTATGAGAATTCATTTTCATGAATTCATGATTAAAACTCATAATTCTCTTCATGAATTAAGAGCTAAGAAATATTCAAAAGATGACTTGATTGCAAGTTACGCAAAAATGATTCAATTAGAAACAGACATAATTTTTTTTGACGAATTTCAAGTTACAAACATTGCTGACGCTATGATACTAAGCCAGCTTTTTACTGAATTCTTTAATAGGAAGATAAAAATAGTTTTAACTACAAATATATTTCCAGATGATTTATATAAAGATGGTTTGCAAAGAGAACTTTTTTTACCCTTTATCGAGCTTATTAAGAAAAAATCAAAAATCTTTGAACTTAATACAGGTAAAGACTATAGGAAATTAAATCTAAATAATGATGAAGTTTACTTTTCTCCTATAAATTTAGCTACATCACATAAAATAAATGATTTGTACATTAAACTTTCTGAGAACAGTGAAGAAATTAATAAAATTATAAACGTAAAAGGAAGAGAAGTTGTAATAAAGAGATTGGCTAAAAGAGTATCTAGGTTTTATTTCGATGAGATATGTGGACTGCCTTTGGGCGCCGAAGATTATCTAAGTATGATAAGCTTTTTTGATACAATTATTATAGAAAATATAAAAAACTTTTCTAATGAATGTATAAATGAGCAACTTAGATTTATAAACCTTATTGATGTATTATATGACAATAATATTAATTTAGTACTTAGCAGTACAGTGAACATTAGTGAAATAGACTCCGCTTTTCATTTAAAAGAAAAATTTAAAAGAACACAGAGTAGACTTGAAGAAATGAAATCAAGAAAATATAGAGACACATCATGAAAGTTGCAGTAATTGGAGCAGGAATTGTTGGCTTGTCTACTGCAAATTGGCTGAAGAGATATGGTCAGGATGTGACACTTTTTGATAGAGAAGATCCAGGCAGTCAAGCCAGTTTTGGAAATGCAGGAACATATGCAAAATATGCCAACATACCAACTAACTCATCATCATTTTTTTATCTTTTTCCATATTTATTACTAAATAAAAATAGTCCCTTATTTTTTAAAAAAGGAAAATTTATTCAATCCTTACCATGGCTGATGCAATATTTAAGCAATTGCAGACAGTCGAAAGTTAGAGATACATCAAATAAACTAACTACATTACTTTCATTAGTTGATGAAGGATACGAAGATTTATTTAATGATGCTGATATTGAAAATTTAATTTCACGCGAAAGTATTTTTTATGTCTGGTCAAATAAATTATTTTATAATTCTGCAAGGAAAGATTTTGAAACTCGAGAGAAAACTGGGGTAAAAATAGAAATTATTTCTAAAAATGAAATCAATGATGTTGAGCCAAATATAAATAATATTTTTTACAAAGGGGCTTTATTCAAAGGATCATATTTTGCAAAAAATCCAAAAAAAATCAGTGAAAAACTACTGCAACTCTTTATTGAGAAGGGTGGAAATTTTAAAAAAGAAAAGATTGAAGAAATTAAAATTCTAGACACAAATAAAGTAAATATTCACACAAATGAAAATACTTATATTTATGATCGCATCGTTTTATGTGCTGGAGTATGGTCAAAAAAATTAACCGATAAACTTGGTGAGAATATTCCATTAGCAAGTGAGAGAGGTTATCATTTGATGTATCCTCATCCTGAAAATTCAATCTCAAGACCAATTGCTTGGCAAGAAAGAGGCGTATATTTTACCCCAATGCAAGACGGTCTTCGAGCAGGAGGTGTGGTGGAGTTAGGGGGCAATTCAAATGAAATAAGTTCCAAGGTCGTGTCTTATTTAAAAAGAGCTACAGAGGCCGTTTTTCCTAACATAAACAATCATTTAAGTGAATGGGTTGGCTTTAGACCATCCGTGCCAGACTCTCTGCCGGTCATTGGACAATCAAAAAAAAATCCTTATATTTACTACTGCTTTGGGCATCAACATATTGGATGGTCTCTAGGCGGTATCTCTGGAAAACTTATCGCACAAGAAATTTGTGCTAATAAAACAGATATAGATTTAAAACCTTTTTCTGTAGAAAGATTTTAATTATGAAATATTCTGCGATTAATTTAGTTCGTAATGCCTTTTCCTATCATGAAAATTGGCAAAAAGCATGGAGTAGTCCAGAGTTAAAAAAAGAATATGATGTAATAATCGTTGGTGGTGGTGGCCATGGATTGGGTACAGCTTACTATTTAGCAAAAGAATTTGGAGTTAAAAACATTGCCCTTTTAGAAAAAGGATGGATTGGTGGAGGCAATACTGGAAGAAACACTACAATAATTAGATCAAATTATTTATGGGATGAAAGCGCTGCACTTTACAACCACGCTGTTAACTTATGGGAAGGGTTATCTAGTGAACTTAACTTTAATGTAATGTTTTCTCAGAGAGGCTTATATCACCTTGCACACTCAGTTCATGATATGCAGGAGATTACTCGTCGAGCATATTCAAATTACTTAAATGGAATCGATGCTGAAATACTTAATCAGGATCAGGTAAAGAAAAATATACCTCATATGAATGTGAATGGAAGATATCCAGTCTTAGGAGCAATACTTCAACGAAGAGCTGGAACTGCAAGACACGACGCAGTTGCATGGGGTTATGCTCGGGCCGCAGAGAATTTAGGAGTTGATATCATTCAAAACTGTGAAGTTACTGGAATAGATGTTTCCAATGGAACTGTTACAGGAGTACAGACAACCAAAGGATCGGTTAATGCAAAAAAAGTAGGTCTTGTTCCAGCTGGACACAGTTCTGTACTAGCTAATATGGCTGGTTTTCGATTACCAATAAGTTCTGTTCCTCTGCAGGCTTTGGTAAGTGAGCCGATAAAACCAATTTTAGACTGCGTAATTATGTCTAATACAGTACATGTATACGTGAGCCAATCTGACAAAGGAGAGCTTGTTGTTGGAGCAGGTTCAGATTCCTATAATTCTTATTCTCAAAGAGGTTCATTTGATATGATTGAACATATTATGGGACCACTAACCGAATTATTTCCAATATTTTCTCGATTAAAAATGTTACGACAATGGGGAGGAATTGTAGACGTTACTCCCGACAGAAGTCCGATAATAGGAAAAACTCCTATTGAAAATTTATTTATTAATTGTGGCTGGGGTACAGGAGGCTTTAAAGCAACACCTGGTTCGGCACATGTATTTGCTGAAACTGTTGCGAAAGGAGAGCCAAATAAAATTGCTGCTCCATTTTCGATTGAAAGACATTTTAGTGGCGCTTTAGTTGATGAAGCTGCAGCTGCAGCGGTGGCTCATTAGTTATATGTTTGTTATTAAGTGTCCATATTGTGGTGAAAGAGATCAAACTGAATTCTCATGTCATGGAGAAGCTCATATAGCAAGGCCAGAAAACCCAGAAACCCTTACTGATGAAGAGTGGGGAGAATATCTTTTTATTAGATCAAATAAAAAAGGCATCCATTATGAAAGATGGACGCATGATCATGGTTGTAGACGATGGTTCAATGTAATGAGAGACACTGTTTCTGATGAAATACTTGCAACTTACAAAATGGGTGAGGAAAAACCTAAATCATAATTATGAGTAATCAAAATAGAATATACAAAGGTGGAAGAATCGATAGAGATCAAGCTATTAATTTTAAGTTTAATGGTAAAGAATACATTGGTTATCAAGGAGATACCCTTGCATCTGCATTGTTAGCTAATGATGTTCATTTAATAGGCAGAAGTTTCAAATACCACAGACCAAGAGGAATACTTACTTCTGGTTCTGAAGAGCCAAATGCTCTAGTGCAACTTGGCTTAGGAGCGAGGACTGAGCCTAACATGAGAGCTACTGAAATTGAGATTTATGAGGGTCTTGAGGCCTCTAGTCAAAATTGCTGGCCATCAGTTAATTTTGACATTGGTAGTATCAATAATTTTTTATCAAGAGTCTTTCCCGCTGGTTTTTATTATAAGACTTTTATGTGGCCTCCAAGTTTATGGCTATTCTATGAACACTTTATTCGAAAGGCAGCTGGACTTGGAGTTGCTCCAACAGCCAAGAATCCTGATCGTTATGAGCAAAAATTTCACTATTGTGATATCCTTGTAGTAGGAGCAGGCGCCTCAGGGTTAATGTCAGCTCTTGCCGCTGGAAGATCAGGCTGTGATGTTCTACTTATTGATGAAAAGCATGAGCCAGGTGGATACTTAAGAAATATATCAGCAAAAATTGATAATCTTAATTCAAATGACTGGACAAACGAAATTTTAAAAGAATTAGAGTCTTATGAAAATGTTACAATTCTAAATCGTACAGCTGTAATGGGTTATTATGACTATAATTATCTCACAGCTCTTCAAAAAGTTACAAATCACTTACCTTATTTATCTGATAAAATGCCGAGGGAGAGATATTGGAGAATAAGAGCTAAAAAAGTTATTTTGGCGCAAGGTGCATTTGAGAGACCTCTTGTATTTTCAGGAAATGATCGGCCGGGAATTATGTTAGCCTCTGCAGCCAGAACATACCTCAATCAATTTGGTGTTTTGCCAGGAAAATCAGTTATCCTTTTCACAAATAATGACCATGCCTATGGAACAGCAATTGACTTTGCAAATAAAGGAGCAAAGGTAACAATTGTAGACAATAGAGAAGATATTCCCTCTGAGTTGAGTGATAGATGTAATAAAGTAAAAATTAAAATTTATCCATCTCATTCAATAATTAATACCCAAGGGTACCAAAAAGTTAAAAAAGTTGAGATACAAAAAGTTGATCAAGATAATAATGAATTAACTGGTAGTCTAAGAGAAATTGAATGTGATCTTGTTCTAATGTCAGGTGGATGGAATCCTTCGGTTCAACTATTTAGTCAATCAAGAGGTAAGCTTGAATATCATAGTAAATTAAATTCATTCATTCCAAAAGATTTGATTAAAAACCAAAAGGTTGTTGGATGTAATAATGGAGACTTTAATTTATTAGAAGTTTTAAAAAATTCTTATCAAGCAGGTTTGGATTTTGCAACTGAACTCGGGAAGTCTGCAAATAAAAGTTTAGAAATTGAAACTGCATTTGAAGACTTGGAGTTTACCGAAGCGAAGGTTGAACCATATATGATTGGAAAAAAGAAGGTTACTCATGGATCTAAACACTTTGTTGATTTTCAACATGATGTAACAGCAGCTGATATTTTTCTAGCGCAAAGAGAAGGATATATAAGCGTTGAGCATACTAAACGATACACGACTACTGGAATGGGAACCGATCAAGGAAAAACGTCAAATGTTAATGCTTTAGCTTTAATGTCACATATTCACGATAAGCCAGTTGACAATATCGGTCATACTACCTTTAGACCGCCTTATTCTCCACAAACAATAGGAGCCATTGCAGGTAGAAATGTTGATCATTTATTTGATCCTGAGAGAAAGACAGCTATTCATCAATGGCATGTTGATAATGGTGCTGAATTTGAAGATGTAGGTCAATGGAAAAGACCACACTACTTTCCTCAAAAAAATGAAAATATTCACGATGCTGTAAATAGAGAATGTAGGGCTGTAAGAAATAGCTTAGGTATTCTTGATGCCTCCACATTAGGTAAGATTGATTTACAGGGACCTGATGTCGCAAAGTTCCTAAACCTTATATATACCAATGCATGGTCAAAGCTTGAGATAGGTTCTTGTCGTTATGGTTTAATGTGTAATGAGCATGGAATGGTATTTGATGATGGAGTCACAACCAGAATTTCAGAAAATCGATATCATATGACCACCACTACAGGCGGCGCCGCGAGAGTTATGTCATGGTTAGAGGAATTTCTTCAAACTGAGTGGCTTGATATGGAAGTTTTTTGTACTTCTGTTACGGAGCAATGGACTGTTCTCAGTATTTCTGGTCCTAACTCAAGAGAGTTTTTATCAAGTCTTACTGATATAGATATTTCAAAGGAAGCTTTTCCTTTCATGAAAATGAAAGAGGGTAAAGTGTGCGGAATTGATGCAAGAATATTTAGAATTAGTTTTACGGGTGAATTGAGTTTTGAAATTAATGTTCCATCTAGATATGGTTTATTCGTTTGGAATGAGTTTATGAAGCACGGAAAAAAATATGACATTACTCCTTATGGCACTGAGTCAATGCATGTCTTAAGAGCAGAAAAAGGTTTTATCATTGTTGGACAAGATACTGATGGCAGTGTTACTCCTAAAGATATAAATATGGATTGGATTGTTTCTAAGAAAAAAGAAGATTTTCTCGGTAAGCGTTCTTTTTCAAGATCAGATACAAGACGAACTGATAGAAAACAACTTGTAGGTCTTTTGGTAAATGATAAAAAGACTGTTTTGCCTGAAGGCAGTTATGTTGTTGATGAGGCAAAACCGAGGCCACCAATGGACATGATTGGCCATGTAAGTTCTAGTTATTATAGTCCAACATGCGATCATCCTATTGCTCTTGCATTAATTAAAAATGGTTTAAACCGTATGGGTGATGTTGTGAAAATTCCATTAATGAGCGGTAAAGTAATCGATGCAACAATCACAGACTCAATATTTTATGATAAGGAAGGGGCTCGAAATAATGAGTAATACGAATTCCCCTTTGCAAAGTAAAGATCAAATAAAATCATCTAATATTAATCTTGAATATATGGATTTTATTGGAAAAATTAATTTAAGGATAAGAGATGCCGATACTGATGTTCTCAATAAGGTTTCAGCTTACTTGGGTTACGAGTTACCTAAAAATTCTGGTGAAGTAAGTACAAATGATGAGTCTAGAACTGCATGGCTTGGACCAAATGAATTTTTAATTCAATGCGCTGAAGATAAAAAAGATAATTTTATTGAGGACCTTAATAGAAATTTAAATGATTGTTTCTATGCTTTAACGGACGTGTCTGATTATTACATAACTATTCGATTGAGTGGGAAAAAAAGTATTGATGTCTTAGAAAAAGGCTGTCCTTTAAATTTTAAAGAATATTTAAAAAATCAAAATACGTGTGCTCAGTCTTATATATCCAAAGGAACAGTATTAATTGATAGATTATCAGAAGATCAAGTTTTTGATATCTTGATTAGATGGAGTTTTGCGGATTATTTGTGGGATTGGCTTTCAGACTCCTGCTCTGAGTTTGTAGACTAGGAGATGGTAGGAAATAAAACTTCACTAATCAGGGTATTATTGAATGGGATACTAAAAAAGTGTCCTAATTGCAGTAAGGGAAAAATTTTCTCAGGATATTTAAATATCAATAAATATTGCAGCCATTGCAATGAACACTTATCAATTTATCGAACAGATGATTTTGGACCATGGCTATCAATAGTATTAGCTGGCCACATCGTAGTACCTCTTGTTTTAAGTGCTGAACAAACTTTTGCCCCACCTTTATGGCTTCAGGCTCTTATATGGATACCTTTTTCATTGTTTGTTGTTTTATATCTGCTTCCTATATCAAAAAGTATATGCCTTGCAATTATGTGGCGATTAAAAATGAAGAATCAAGAAATAGATGATCATGTTTAGCCGCATAATCTTTGATTTTTAAATTTAAAGTCATATATATTCAAGATGAGAATTGCAATTATAGGCACAGGAATATCTGCACTTTCAACTGCCTTCTACTTAGATAAAAATATTGATATCGACTTATATGATTCTGAAGATCGACTTGGCGGCCATACCGATACTCATTTAATAAATTTAACAAATAAAGAAATTCGTGTTGATACTGGCTTTATAGTTTGCAATGATCGAAATTATAAGAATTTTTTTCAGCTTATAAATAAATGTAATGTTAGTTTGAATGAGTCCGATATGTCCTACAGCTCATCAATTAATGATAGAACTTGGTGTTCAAAAGATTTTTTTAAACCAAGTTATTATTTGTCTTTTTTTAATATTAAATTTTTATTTAATATTCTTAAGTTCAATAAACTTGGAAGAAAAGATATCAATGATGAATTGCCAATATCTGAATGGCTAAATTTAAATAATTTTTCTAAAAACTTTGCTGAAAACTATATTTATCCTATGTCAGCCGCTATCTGGTCAATGAATCCTAATCAAATAAACGATTTTCCAACTAATAGATTACTTAGTTTTTTTAATAACCATGGTTTATTGGATATTTTTAATCGTCCAAAATGGTATTCAATTAAAAATGGAAGTTCATCTTATATTAAAAAAATTTTAAATAAGACAAGTGTAAAAAATATTAAATTATCTGAAACTATAACTATCAAAAGAGATGAGGGTAAAATTACTATCATTAATAATGATTTAAAAACTGATTATGATTATTTAATTTTTACATGTAATACAAAGCAGATTAGTCAAATCTTAATTGATCAAACTAAAGATGAAACAGAGGCCTACTCATATTTTGAATACTTAGATAATAAAGTTGTACTTCATAATGATTCTTCTTTAATGCCTGCAGATAGATCTAAATGGTCATCTTGGAATTCAATTAAAAAAGACAATGATCAATATGTGACTTACTGGATGAACAATTTACAGAAATTAGATACTAATGAAAATATTTTTGTAACACTGGGAATATTTAATATTTCAAATTCAAATAAAATTTTTCGTGCAAAAAAATATGATCATATTGTTTACAAAAAACGAACTATAATCGGACAGGAAAAGATTGAGAATTTACAGGGTAAGAATAGATTGTTCTATGCTGGCGCATATTTAGGTTATGGTTTTCATGAGGATGGTGTAAAATCTGGAATGAGAGTTGCTCAAATGATAAATGATTTAAAAGAATGATACAAAGTTCTATTTATTATGGTGAGGTTCTGCACAGCAGAAATTATCCAAAAAAACATTCATTTAAATATAAGTACAGATCACTATTCAATAAAAATATTTATGACTTTAAATTAAAAAAATTTAATAAATTTAAATTTAGTTTTTCGTCATATGATTTTCATGAAGATATTATTAGTGAGAAAATAATTAAGTGGTTTGAACGATATATAGAAAAAAACTCACTAAAAGTAGATCATATTTCATTAGATTTACTAAAAACACCAAATTTATTTCTTAGAAGATCTTTTAATCCTGTATGTTTTTGGTTTCTGAAGAAAAATGATAAAACAATTTCTTATATAGCAGAAGTTACAAATACATTTAAAGAAAAGCAGGTTTATTATATTCAAAACCAAGGGAAAGAAATTGAAAATAATTTATGGTTTGAAGCAGATAAGAAAATGTATGTATCTCCTTTTGCTGACAAGGTTGGCAAATATAAATTTCAACTAGATGATCAATCTTTGACAATCAAAATTAACGAATTTGATCCAAGTAATAATCTTGAAATTGTTACAAGGCTCTCGGGAACATTGATGAAGTATAATAGGCTTAATTTTCTTTATTTTATATGTTCTTTATACTTGAATTCACTTTCTGTACTGCCTAAAATTCACTATCAAGCTTTTCATCTTTGGAGAAAAAAGCTTAAAGTGTTTAGTCATAAAGGGAATGGTTATGCTGAGTAGTATTCTTAAAAAAAATATTGAAAAAGGCTTGAGTAAGATTCAAGTCAATAAAATCCAAGTTACTTATCCAGATAAATCAACTTCAGTCTTTGGAAATTCAGGCTCTACTGTCGATTTAAATATCAATTCTTGGAAAATGCTGTGGCTTGCAATTACTCGAGGTGATATTGGGCTAGCAGAGGGCTATTTTGAAAACCATTGGAGTACAAGCAATCTTCTAGACCTCATGGAGTTCTTTTCTCTAAACGTAGAATATATATCTGAAATTTCAGATGGAAAAAACATTTTTAAAATATTTACTTATATCTATCATCTCAGAAATAAGAATAGTATTTCTGGAAGTAAGAAAAATATTTTATCTCATTACGACTTAGGAAATAGTTTTTATCAGAAATGGCTAGACAGTACGATGACTTACTCATCAGCTTTTTTTGATAATAAAAAAATGACATTAGCTGAAGCACAAGAAAATAAATACCAAAGAATAATTGATAAATTGGAGCTTAAGCGAGGGCAATCAATTCTTGAGATTGGATGTGGTTGGGGCGGTTTTATGGAATATGCATCTAAAAAAGGTTTTAAGGTTAAAGGCATTACAATATCTGATGAGCAGCATAAATTTGCAACTAAGAGGCTTTCAACTGTAGAAAATAATCCTGAGGTGATCTTAAAAGACTATAGGTTAATAGAAGGAAAATTTGATGCTGTTGTTTCAATTGAAATGTTTGAGGCTGTAGGAAAAGAATATTGGAATAGCTACTTTAGCAAAGTGAGAGAGGTATTGAATAAAAATGGAAAGGCACTTATTCAAACAATTACAATTGATGATGCATTATTTGATAAATACGCAAGAACAACAGATTTTATACAAACATATATTTTCCCTGGGGGCTTATTGGCATCAGACGGTGTCTTCAAATCAATGGCTAATAAATTTAAGCTTGAAACCCTAAATACAAAATCATTCGCTCATGACTATGCGAAAACGCTCGAGATGTGGTTTCACCAATTTAATGATAATTGGGATGATATTTCAAAGCTTGGTTTTAATGATAGATTTAAAAAACTTTGGGATTTTTATTTAGCCTATTGTAGGGGAGGGTTTCTATCTACAAGAATAAGTGTTTCACAATATTTATTTGAAGCAAAGTGATAAACAAAAGTTTTTTATTCACAATTTTACTAGTTAGTTCTTTCTTAAATATTTCTAATATATTTGCTGATCAAAATGATCCCAGATTAGATATTCTTTTTTTAAATGTAAAAGACTCTCAAAATGAAGTTGCCTCTTCAATTTATATTACAAGTATCTGGAGGATATGGAGTGAGACAAATAATCAAAATTCTCAGCAATTATACGATCTAGGTAATCAATTATTAAAACAACGTAAATATGAACAGTCATTGGTAATATTTACTGACCTAGTTAATAAAGAACCAAATTTTGCAGAAGGATGGAATAAAAGAGCAACCCTTCATTTTTTGATGGGTAATTTTAATGAGTCTATTCAAGATATTAATAAGACATTAGCTTTAGAGCCTCGTCATTTTGGAGCTTTAGATGGCTTAGGTCAGATACAATTTAAATTAAATAACTTTTATGAGTCTATTCAAACTTATGAAAAATTATTAACAATAGTTCCTCATAGTTCCAGCGCAAAAAAAATGTTAAAACTTATGAATGCACAATTCATCTAGATTCGGTAAAATTCTTTTTCTTTCACTTATATTTATCTTATTAACAATAGCTATGACTATGACAGAAAATACAAAAAAAACTCCAGAGCATCACTTAGAAAATGGAACATTTGTAAATACAAACGGTACTGCAAATAATAAAAAATTGAAAGAACTCTGGAAATGGATGACAGGAAAAAAAGAAACCAAGGCTATCCCAATCGAGTTTGAGATGGTTGATCCAGACTTAAAATTAATCAATCAAGATAAATCATTTTCTATTACTTGGATTGGCCATGCTTCTTTTCTATATCAAAATAAAGAACTTAATATATTAACTGACCCTCATCTTACTAATAGAGCATCACCAATTAATTTTGCTGGACCCCAGAGATATACAAAGCCGGCAATGAAATTTGAAGAATTGCCTAAGATTGACTTTATTACCATTTCTCATAATCACTATGATCATCTTGACTTGAAAACGGTAAAGTGGATTGCTAAAAATAACCCTGATGCAATGTTTCTCGTCCCATTAGGATTAAAGAAGTGGTTTTTGGACAAATCAATAAATAATGTAATTGAATTAGACTGGTGGGAAAGGCACATTATTAATGATACAAAAATAACCTTTACGCCAGTGCAGCACTGGTCTTCTAGAACTCTATTTGATAGAAATCAAACTTTATGGGGTGGGTGGCATATTAAAAATAATCATCATTCATTAATTCATCTGGGAGACACAGGATATAGTGATGACTTTAAAGAAACATTTAAAAAACTCGGTCCCGTTGATTTAGCACTTATTCCAATTGGAGCATATGCCCCCAGATGGTTTATGCAGTTTTCTCATATGAATCCTAATGAGGCTGTTCAGGCCTTTATTGATTTAAAAGCTGAAAAAGCAATTGGAATGCATTGGGGTACTTTTATTTTAACTGATGAGCCCGTCGATGAGCCTCCATTAAAACTTGAAGAAGAGTTAGAGGATAGATCTCTAGATGCGAAATCATTTATTACAATGATACATGGACAAACTATTAACTTGAGCGAAGATTAATCATTCTCATATTCACGATTTAGTGCGCACTGACTATTTTCACCTGAGCAGCATGGATCAATATTTATTTTACAGTTTGGGCATTGAGAGTGACCGTGAACATCAATTGGTTGAATTGAGTGATTACACCATGGACATATTTGATTATGAATCATATTATTAATAATTAATTATTAATTAGATTTTTTATTAATGAAAGCAGTTGTTTATAATACTTATGGCGGACCAGAAGTCCTAAAAATACAAGATGTTTCTATTCCCAAGCCTAAGTCTAATGAAGTTTTAATCAAAGTAGATTCAATTTCATTAAATCCTGTTGATGCAAAGGCTAGAAGAGGTGGATTTAGACCTATGAGCGACCTGTTGAAGTTTCCCAGGATTACCGGAAGTGATTTTGCTGGTATCATTACAGAAACTGGCAATAGAGTCAGTGGGTTTAAAGTTGGAGATGCAGTATATGGTTGGGCACAACCACTCTTAAATAATGGATCAGCTGCAGAAATGGTATGTATATCTGAGAAAGCTATTGCATTAGCTCCAAATAATATTTCACTATCTGAAGCTTCCGCTATTCCGTGTGGGGCTTTAACCTCATTAATATCTCTTAGAGATTTAGCTCCCATTCGAAATGGTCACAAAGTCTTAATTAATGGTGCATCTGGCGGCACTGGAACAATGGCAACTCAGATAGCAAAAATATTTGGCGGTGAGATAACTGTTGTAACAAGTCCAAATAATTCAGAACGAATAAAAAATGATTATAAGCCTGACAGAATCATTAACTATACAAAAGATGATTTTGTAAATCTTGAAGATCAGTATGATGTTATTTTTGATGTCCAGGGCAACAAAGCTATAAATGAAGTAGAACACTGCCTTACATCTAATGGAATTTATGTAACAACCCAGCCGTCAATCTATTCATCAATTGATGTGGTTAAAAGTGTGTTATCGAAAAAAAAATCAAAAATAGTTATATGTCGATCAAGAACATCTGATTTAAATATGATCAGGCTTTGGGTGGAAGAGAATAAAATCAAACCAGCCATTGAAAAAGTTTATGACTTTGATCAATTTAAAGATGCTTATGAGCATCTTGCAACTGGTCACGTGAAAGGAAAATTAATTCTAAAGATCTAATTTTTTGGTTGATCTTATTTACTTCAAACTATATTAAATTTAAGTATAAAATTTATATATAATAGAAGGGCAATTAAATGAGCAATAATATTCATCATTTTGAAGTCAATAATATCGATTTAACAAAAGTAAGTTTATCAGATTTTAAAGGTAAAACGCTCTTAATAGTTAATGTAGCAAGCGCTTGTGGTTTTACCCCTCAATACACAGGATTACAGGCTTTATATGAAAAATATAAAGATCAAGGTTTAGAAATATTAGCTTTTCCTTGTAATCAGTTTGGCAGTCAAGAGTCGGGAACAAATGAAGAGATTAAAACATTTTGTGATACCAAATATAATGTATCCTTTCCATTGTTTGATAAAGTTGATGTAAAAGGTGATAATGCTTCTCCATTATTTAAGTTTTTAGAAGATCAATCTGGCAGAGAAATTCAATGGAACTTCTCAAAATTTTTAATAAATAAAAATGGTGAATTTGTAAAAGGCTTTGGAACACAAAAAACCCCAGAAATGATTGAAGATAGTATTAAGGAAATACTCTAACAAAATAGTCTTAAAGAAAAACAGTTGTCATTTAATTTTAGAGGAAGATAAGAATGAATGAAGATATTAAAAGAATTTTTATAGATACTGTAACTACTTATAATTATTCTGATAAAGAAGTTGATGACAATGTTCTGCATGAGTTGTACGAACTGACTAAATGGAGTGCTACCTCATTTAATAGTAGTCCATTAAGGCTTGTATTTTTAAAATCAAAAGAGGCTAAAGATAGAATTGGTCCTTTTTTAATAGATTCAAATAAAGAAAAAGTAAAAAAAGCTCCAATTACTCTAATAATTGCTATGGATACAATGTTCTTTAACGATCTTCCCCGAAACTTTAAAGCTACAGATGCTAAAGTTTTTTTCGAAAATAATAAAGAATTAGCTTATGCCACCGCGTTCAGAAACAGTAGTTTACAAGCTGGGTATTTTTTAAAAGCAGTTAACGCGCTTGGTTTAGATGCAGGTCCAATGAGTGGATTCGACAATAAGGGGGTTGATAATGAATTTTTTAAAGATACTTCATTACGAAGTAATTTCTTATGCACATTAGGATACGGAATTGAGCCTAAAGGGAAACCTAGAGGAGCAAGATATGAATTTGCTGAAGTAGCAAATATTATTTAATTAATATATTTTTATGAATCCAATCAAGATTAAGCAAATTATTGACCCAATTGAAACCTCAGATGGAGCGGGAGTAAAGCTCAAACGAAGTATCGGGACCAGTCAAATAGATTATTTTGATCCATTTTTAATGCTTGATGAATTTGGATCCGAAAATCCAGAAGACTATATAAAGGGCTTCCCCCCTCATCCTCATAGAGGTATTGAAACAGTGACATATATGCTTAACGGAGAATTTGAGCATAAAGATAGTGCGGGCGGTCAAGGAAAAATGTCTCCGGGTGATGTCCAATGGATGAAAACAGGTCGTGGGATAATTCATTCAGAAATGCCAGCTATGGAGAATGGAAAACTGCACGGGTTTCAACTTTGGATTAATATGCCTTCAGATTTAAAAAAAAATAAACCGGAGTATTTGTACATCGACTCTGAAAAAATTCCTTGTTATCAAGATAATGAAAAGAGCATTAAAATCATAGCAGGTGAGTATTCATATATTAAAGGGTCCGTCACTAATCATAATGTAAACCCAACATATTTTGATGTTGAACTTGAGGAAGGAAAAATTTTCGATTTTGAGATTCCAGAAGAAAACAACTCTTTTATTTATTTAGTTGAAGGTAGGATTAGGATAGGGGATGAAGAAAATAATGATTTAGAAAGTTCTAAGCTTATACTTCTGGAAAAAGGTAATAAGTTAATGGTTGCATCTGAAACCAAGTCTAAATTTTTATTAATTTCTGGAAAACCAATTAGAGAGCCTATTGCAAGAGGTGGGCCATTTGTAATGAATACAAGGGAAGAGGTGCAACAAGCTATTCAGGATTTTAATAATGGAAGCTTTGCTAAGTACTGAAGTATTTAAGCAGCAATTAAATTTAAATAAGTATTTTCAAGTTTTTCTAGGTCTTTATTTCGAATTAAATCATTAACTTCTTGTTTAAATTTTTTCGACCCAGGTATTCCAAAGCATAATGCGAGAAGAGGACTTAATAATTCATAAGTTGACACCGTATCAATATTTTCTTTCACATATTCAAAATATTTTGCAATTACTTGATTTTTTTCAAGAGACCTTATCTTTTGGTTATAAAATTGATGATCAACCTCCTCTAGAAAAAAAGGATTTGCCTGTATAGATCTACCAATCATGACCCCATCTACTGATTTTAATTGATTATGACATTCTTCTAAAGTTTGAATCCCCCCATTAATAATGATGTTTAATTGAGGCATTTCTTTCTTTAATTTATATACATAGTCATATTTTAGTGGAGGAAGAGTTCTATTTTTTTTAGGATCTAAACCTTTTAAGAATGCTTTACGAGCATGAACAAAAAATGTATTGCAGCCACTATCAGATACATTTGAAATAAATTCCTTAAAAAAATTGTATGATTCAAACTCGTCTACACCAATTCGACATTTGACTGAAACTTCAGAAGATGACTCACTAATCATTGCTTTAACGCAACTTCTTACTATGTCTGCTTCTTTCATTAAACATGCACCCATTCGACCCTGAGAAACTTTTTTTGAAGGACACCCAACATTTAGGTTTACACCTTGATAGCCATATTTATTTGCAAGATTTGTGCTAAATTTTAATAACTCATTATCAGATCCACCAACCTGAAGAACTACTGGCTCTTCAATTGAATTTTTCTTTAAAAATTTGTTATAGTCACCACGGTATATAGCTTGGCTTGCTACCATCTCAGTAAATAGAACAGCTTTTTTGGATATAAGCCTGTACATAAAACGCGCGCTTGGAGTTGTAACGCCCATCATTGGGGCAACAGAAAAAGTATAATTATTCTTTAGCATCTTTTTTTTCAAAGTTTAAATTTACTGCTATACCACTTGTTATAATGCACATAATTCCAATTGATACGATTATACTTGGTATATCTCTAAAATATAAAACGCTTATTATCACATTACTGACAATTTCAAAATAGTGAAATGGGGCTAATAAGCTTGCTTCAGCATATTGATATGCCTTGATTATTAGAAAATGAGCTAAAATTACGACAGGACCAATTGATCCCATTATTAGTATTTGTTTTAAATCAGGGCTACTTTCCCAGAAAAAAGGCAGCAATAAAGTCATTACGATTGCACCAGGGATGGCAGTAAAGCTAAGACTAATAATTGGATCAGAGGAGAAATTCAGTTTTCTTGTGTATATAATATAAAATGCATAACAAAAGCCAGATGCTAAAGCAAACAATGAACTTGAGTGAAATTCACCAAATCCTGGTTGAACAACTAATAATGTTCCAATAAATCCAAGGCCCACACATAGGATCTTTAAAGTTGAAATTTGTTCTCTCAACATTTTAGAAGAAAATATTACAACAATTATAGGTGCAATTAATAGAAGACTTAGAGCATCAGCAAGCGGTATCTTTGCAATAGCTATATAGAATAATGCTGTGCCGATAAAAATTAACATTCCCCTAATTACTTGTTGAGTAGTTTCTTTATTAATAAATTTTTCTTTACCATGAATATAAAGAGCAATTGGAACAAGGAAGATAAAATGCCCAAAAAATCGTGACCATATAACTTCCATTATATTAAGATCAGAGCTTAGTATTTTAGCAAGCGCATCATTGATTGGAACTATGATTAGCCCAAGACATAAAAAAGCAGCGCCAATAAAGAAGTTCTGTTTACTTAACATTTAAAATGTTATTTATTGAGTTCTCTCATCGCCTGATCAATTCCATCTATTGTTAGTGGAAACATGCGATTTGAAAAAATTTGCTGCAAGATATTTGTTGATGCAATTCTATTCCAATATTGTTGTGGTACAGGATTTAGCCATATAGCATTTTCATAGACATCAAGTGTACGATTTAACCATTTTTCACCAGACTCTTCATTCCAATATTCAGTACTTCCCCCAGGATAAGTTATTTCGTAGGGACTCATTTCTGCATCTCCAACAAAAATTACTTTATAATCAGATGGGTAAGTATGTAAAACATCCCACGTTGATACATGTTCATTGTATCTTCTTTTATTATCTTTCCATACATAGTCATAAAGACAATTATGATAATAGAAATATTCCATATGCTTAAATTCTGTTTTAGCCGCAGAAAATAATTCTTCACAAATTTTAACATGTGCATCCATTGAGCCTCCAACATCGAAGAAGATTAAAACTTTTATTTTATTTCTTCTTTCCGGCATCATTTTTACGTCTATGTAGCCCTTATGCGCTGTTGACTTAATCGTACCATCAAGATCTAGCTCGGTATCAGCACCTTCCCTTGCAAACTTCCGTAATCGACGAAGAGCAACTTTGATATTTCTAGTTCCAAGCTCAACATCTCCATCAAGATTTTTAAACTCTCTTTTATCCCACACCTTCACAGCCTTTTTATTGCGACTTTCTTTTTGGCCAATTCTTATACCCTCTGGATTGTATCCATATGCGCCGAATGGAGATGTTCCACCTGTTCCAATCCATTTGCTGCCACCTTGATGCCTCTTTTTTTGTTCTTCTAATCGTTGCTTAAGTGTTTCCATTAATTTGTCCCACCCTCCAAGAGACTCAACCAGTTTTTTTTCTTCATCTGATAAGTATTTTTGACCCATAAGCTTGAGCCACTCCTCAGGAATCTCAGCTTCTGTAGTTTCTGATTTATTTTCAAGACCTTTAAAGGAGTGTCCAAAAACTTTATCAAACTTATCCAGATGTCGTTCGTCTTTAATAAGCGCCGATCTACTTAAGAAGTAAAAGTCATTCACATCAAATGATGAAATAACTCGTTTGTCCATTGCATCCATTAACATTAGATATTCTTTTAGAGAAACAGGAAGTTGAGCCTGTTTTAAATCAAAGAAAAAATTAAGAAACATAGATACTAGTCGATACTTTCATTTTCTCTTCTGGCAATAAACGCCAATCTCTCAAGTAAATGAACATCTTGCTCATTTTTGAGAAGAGCTCCATGAAGTGGGGGTATGAGTTTTTTCGGATCTTTTTCTTTTAATGTTTTTGCGTCAACATCATCAGTCATCAATAATTTTAGCCAGTCTATGAGTTCAGATGTAGATGGTTTCTTTTTAACACCTGGAATATCACGCATATCATAAAATATTTGAAATGCTTCTCTTATTAAATCTTGCTTAATATCTGGAAAATGAACATTTACAATTTCTTCCATAGTATCAGCGTCAGGAAACTTGATGTAATGGAAAAAACATCTTCTTAAAAACGCGTCAGGTAGCTCTTTTTCATTATTTGAAGTAATAATAACGATAGGCCTGTTTTTTGCTTTAATTGTTTCACCAGTTTCGTATACGAAAAATTCCATTTTATCCAACTCAAGAAGCAGATCGTTTGGAAATTCAATATCAGCTTTATCGATTTCATCGATTAGTAATACAGGTCGTTTATCGCTTTCAAACGCATTCCACAACTTCCCTTTACTGATATAATTTTTAATATCTTTAACTTTTTCATCGCCCAATTGAGAGTCTCTAAGTCTTGTAACAGCATCATATTCATATAGACCTTGCTGAGCTTTAGTTGTGGACTTAATATGCCAAGTAATTATTTCAGCCCCAATTGCATCTGCAACTTCGTGAGCAAGCATTGTTTTACCTGTTCCAGGCTCGCCTTTTACAATGATAGGTCTTTCTAGGGTTATTGCTGCATTTACAGCAACTTTTAGATCTTCAGTTGCAATATAATTTTTAGTTCCTTCAAATTTCATTGTGACTCCTCAAAAAATTATCGAAAAGATATTATATTTCAGCTATTTATCAACTACAAAAAAGACATTGTTCATTTGACTTACATCTAAAAAAGCAATAAAAAACACCGAAATTAATGCTTTTTTAAGGAGTTAATATGGCCACTAAGCTTCCAAAAAACTACAAACCTCTTAAATCTGAAAAATTTATGAATGCTAAGCAAAAACAGTATTTCAAGCAAAAGCTAGAGAATTGGAAGCAAGAAATATTTAAAGAAAGCAAAGAAACAGTGGAAAATTTGCAGGATTCAATTGCCCCCGCCGATATTTCTGATCGAGCCACTCAAGAATCTGAAAAAACTCTTGAATTAAGAACGAGAGATAGACAAAGAAAATTAATTGCAAAAATTGATGCCGCTCTTCATAGAATTGAAAATGGAACTTATGGATACTGTGAGGTAACTGGGGAACCAATCAATATCGCAAGACTTGATGCAAGACCAGTGACAACTCTAAGTATTGAAGCTCAAGAAATGCACGAAACAGACGAAAAACTTCACTCTGACGATTAACTATTCATATCAATATTAAGATAATTAATTTATTATTGTATTTGAGAATCACTTGTTGATAAAACATGTAATTTTCCAGAACAAGAAAAGAACAAAAATTTAATTATTCAATAAAAACAATATGTTATTCTATATTGCAAAAAGGAACAAAATAAGTACATTAAGAACATTAATACTCAATAATATATTGGAGATAAAAAATGACAAAAGCAAATTTGAAAGTAGTAGACGATAAGAAAATGGATAGTTCTGAAAAAGCTAAGGCATTAGATGTAGCAATGTCTCAAATTGAGCAAACTTATGGTAAGGGCTCTATTATGAAATTGGGACAAAGAAGCGTTATGGATGTTGAGTCTATTTCTACAGGTTCTCTTTCCCTGGATGTTGCTCTTGGAATTGGAGGTCTGCCTAAGGGAAGAATAATTGAGATTTATGGACCTGAATCTTCTGGAAAAACAACTCTAGCACTTCATGTAATAGCTGAAGCTCAAAAAAATGGTGATAGCTGCGCATTTATAGATGCGGAGCACGCATTAGACCCAGCGTACGCAAAAAAGCTAGGCGTTAACATTGATGAATTACTAATTTCACAACCTGATACAGGTGAACAGGCTTTAGAAATAACAGACTCGCTGGTTAGATCTAAG
>CACIBF010000010.1 GCA_902584815.1 uncultured Pelagibacteraceae bacterium | reverse complement strand
TCTTTTTCAGTCTGTGATAATTGAAGCAATCGAATACCGCTAGGGCCAATATCCACTCCGACAACTTCTTCTTGCTGAACAGAATATTTACTAAGTGAGTCAATGATGCCTGTACTAACTTTTGCGACTAATTTACCAAAAAAAGACTTCTTTTCATTCGTGCCACCAACACCTGTTGGAGATGCAGAAGAAGAGCTTCCTTTTTTACTGAAGATCGATCCAAGTGAGCTAAAGATATTTGTAATACTTTTGAACATGTTGTGCTTAAATATTAAGGATTTTATTTATAAAAACCAATGAATTTAATACCTTATTCAGATTATAATTAAACAATAAAATGTATTATTGCTAAATTACGATCGTATTAAATCATTGAGAGATAAAGAAAATTCCTAGATTTGTTACTTTAAAAGGTCTAGACTATTTTTAATGGATGATATCATTACAAAAAGTGCTGAAATTAGCGGTTTATCAGATATTCACATTCAATCAGGGTTACCGCTTGCTTTGCGTGTAAATGGGTCGATTCAAAGGGATTCAACTCAGATTATTTCAGCTAAAGATATTGATGACTTTCTTAAAGATAAGCTAAGCAAAGAAAATCAAGAAAAGTTAAAAGTCCAAAAGGGTCTTGATCTTGCAATGATCATTGGTTCAACAAGATTCAGAATTAATGTTTACTCTGCATACAATGGTATGAATATTGTCATGAGAAAAATTGAAACTAAGATACCTGTCTTTCATGAAATGGGCTTTCCACCTGTCATTGAAAGCAAATTAGTAACCCCACTTAATGGTTTAATATTGGTCACTGGTCCAACAGGATCTGGAAAGTCAACAAGCCTTGCTGCGATGATTGACTACATCAACACAAACAAAGATTGCAATATAATTACTGTGGAGGATCCAATTGAGTTTGTTCATGAACCAAAAAATTCAATCATCACTCAACGAGAACTGGGCTCAAATACCCCATCATTTACTGACGCACTTCGTGAAAGTTTAAGAGAAGATCCAGATGTTATTTTGGTGGGAGAGCTTCGTGATCAAGAAACAATTTCTCTTGCATTGACGGCAGCTGAAACTGGTCACTTAGTTTTTGGCACTTTACACACGAGTGGTGCACCAAATACCATTCATAGAATTATAGATGCGTTTCCTCCAGGACAACAAGATCAAATTCGAGCACAGATTGCGACATCTTTAAAGATGGTCATTACTCAACGTTTGATGAAAAGGGCTGATGGAACAGGACGAGTGGCTGCATTTGAAATTCTTGTAAGTAACAATGCTGTTCAAAATTTAATCCGTGAAAATAAAATTTTCCAACTTCCAAGTACAATGCAAACAGGTGTGTCCGATGGAATGGTTCAAATGGAAAAATCGATTGAAGAGCTCTTAACCTCAGGGGTGATTAATCATGATGGAATTGGACACTAAACGTAAAAACGGTTTCTCACTTTTAGAAGTTATTGTGACTGTCGCAATCCTTGGCTTAGTTGCACTTTTTGCAGTTCCAAATTTAGCTGGGTGGACATCATCACGAACCGCAGAAAATGATGTAGCAAAAATTCGAGGCCTTATTGATTATGCAAAAACAAGAAGTCAGAACATTGGCTTTCCAATTATCTTAGAGCAATCAGGTAATCGAATAATGGTTATGAATATTGATAGCCTTAATTCTTCTTTTTGTAACATTGGCAGTGGATCAACTGGTCGACCTAGAATGACCGATCCAGAGTATCCTGTAGCATTAGAGTTTGAAGCAACCGTTCGAACGAAACATGATGCATCAGGCAATTCAAGGTCATCTTCCTATGGTAACACTAGTAGCAGAATTTGTTTTAATCCTGATGGAACATCAAAAGGCGGTGGATTTGAAGTCACACGTGATGCTGATACAAAATTTAGAGTCGATATAGGGCCTACAAGTTTTTATGATGTGACTCGATATTCGCCTCAACAACGAACATGGATAGAGTGGAATTAATGAAGAAAAATCAACAAGGTATAGCACTAATAGAGGCATTGGTTGCTGCAGTTATAGTTGGCATAGGCTTTGTGGCTGTCTACGGGTTAGCGTCTACATCGACAAGGGTTTTGATGAGTTCTATTGATCGTGAAAAACAAAATATGTTAGCCAATATGATCTATGAAGACTTGCTTACTGATACAGTCAACATAGATAAGTATCATAATATGGACTTTAAATCAGGATCATCTGGTAGTGGTACTCATGATAAGAAAAGAGCTAAATGGTTTGCTAAAGCGAATAAAAAGTTAGGCAGCGTACTTCCAAGTGATAAGAGAAAAATTGAAGTCGTAAAAAAAACAAAAAGTGGAAAAGATTATTATGTTGTCACTATTCGCATGGCATCTCGTGATGGTAAAGCAAGTAATCATTTTAAAAGAGTGATCAATGCACCGTAATCAAGAAGGTTTTACTTTACCTGAAATATTAATTGGTCTTGCCATAAGTTCTATTATTATTGCCGCATCTTTTGCTTCATACATTGTGATTAAAAACAATTATGACTTTCAAAAGGATATGAAAAATATTTCTCAAACATCAAGAGCTGTAGCAACAATGATCATGCGTGATGTTCGAATGGCAGGATACAATTATGATGATGGTCCAGCCAAACAAAAACCAGAAATTACAAATGCTATAAAAATTACTGATGGCGGTACCACAGCCCCTGACTCAATAGAGATAATTTACGATAAATCTTACACTGAACGTTTAAAAATTTCATACTATACGAAAACATATAATAATAGATTGAGGGTTTATAAAAAAGTTGAAAAATGTAATGCAATGAATTGTGCCGCTGGTTCTTTACAAACAGTGATAGCGGAGTCACCAATAGCAGATTACGTTGAAGATCTTCAGTTTACTGGAACAAAAAATGGTAATGCATTAGGAACTGGAAGTACAATTTATGGTCAAGGAAACGTTAGAACAATAACGTCAGCAGATTTTAACATAACCGCTCGACAGACTGATATTTTTCCTGGCTTTGCAAAGAGTGGGGATGCGGCTTACGCATTTGATAATTCTTTTAATACAATGTGGTCTTGTAACATTGATGTTGGAACTGAATGTGGAGGCATAGCAGGAGTTGATCTATTAACTGTTAGGTTTAACAAAGAGGTAAGGCTTGAGAAAATATTTATTTGGAATGGCGCAAATACTGAGTCTGGAAGTGAATCACCAGGTAATGTTTCAACTGGTAATTTTTCTGGAATTACTCATCCATGGGGTAAAGAGCATGCAATTTTTGGTAAATATGGTTTTCATATAAATGCTACAAAATGCACTTGGTCCTCTTCATGTTCGCCGGTAGGTAATAAAAACTCGCAAGACTATGACGTGTATGGAGCCTATCATGAGATAAGTGTTGACTCTGATTTTCAAAAGTCGGTTATAAAAACAATTGGAATAAGGCCTAGTGGTACGGCAAAGTGTAATTATGGAAGTGGAACAACTTGCTCGGGCGCAACAACACATAGGTGGCATGAAATTGCTGAAATACAATTTTTTGGAGAAGTTTTTGGAGAGCCTCAAAACCCGCAGGAGGTTGAGATAGGACTTTTAATTAGAAGCCCTGAAGAGCATGGAACCTCACCAGTATCTCAAACATTTAATATTGGAAATCGACCTATTACAACTAATGATAATTACATAAGAGATAGCTATTCGATATCTGCACTCATAAGGAACAGTTACTATGGTCAATAGTAAATTAAATCAAAAAGGGTTTGCCCTTATTTTATCTATGGTGATGTTGTTAGCGATGACATTAATGGGATCGGTATTGTTAATGAATGCATCATCTCAAAGTAAAGTGACCGGAAAGAGTGAGAGCAGCAGACAAACCTTCCTATCTGCTGAAACAGGAGTTGAAGCAGCTCGTCGATGGCTATCAATTGAAGCGGCAACTGGGAATTTGCCAAAGAATGGAAGCTCTTCAGTTGGTACTCTATGCAAGTTTCAACTTGATGATACATATAAGATTGCAGGAGATGATGGGACTAGTGGCAGAGGCATAAAGATGACAAGTGAATTAGGAGTTACAAATAGGAATGAAAAGCTCATTTATGACAATCAATCATTTTTGTGGTTTACGACAGAGCACACTACAACTAATTATAAGGGTACCGGAATTGGTGGCGGAATTGGGGGTGGAACTGGATATGTAGGAGGAGGAGGCAATATGACAAGCTATCTCTACAAAGTTTTTGCGTGTGGAAAAGGACCAGGTTCTTCGAATGCCTATACGAGAACATTAATTGAGGCTATAGTAGGAATTAATAAGTAATGGTGAAGTATTTTAAAATTTATGTTTCTTCAATTGTGCTGTTTTTTATATCAAACACAGCAGCACACTCTTTTTGTGATTTTGAAAAGGTGTTAATTGGTTCATCTTTAAATTCATTTCAAAATAAATTTGTGGGAGATGCTGGAACGAATAGCAGCAAGCTACATGGATACGATATTCCTATCGAACGTATTTGTGATGATTTCGAGCAAGCAATTGTGAAATACAATTTTATCGATAAAGATTTACATCAAATCATTATCCGAGATTACCAAAATGATTCTGATTATTTGAAAAGCCTAAAATACTATTACGGCGATCCAACAGAGGGCTATGGACGAGCTGGAACTAGTGGTATTGCTTACTATTACTGGGATAAAAGTGAAAAATCAGTTTTTCTTATCGATAAAATTTCTGGCGAGTCAAGAGAGCAGGTTGTTGAAATAGTCTCTGATCGTTTCAATGAACTATCATTAAAATACATGGACATAGATAATGAGTAGATTTTTATCATTCATAGCCATTCTATCTTTATCCATAAGCATTTCTTCTAGTAATGTTTTTGCAAAAAGTGCTCCTCCAGGAACAGGAAAGTCAGATGTTAAGGCAAACATTCTTATCATGTTGGACCGATCTGGTAGTATGGGCTGGACAGCACCAAGCACAGCACAAGTTTATAATCCTCATGACGTTGTCATGGACTCGAATAATGCGCATTGGGCAACAGAATATAACAGAAGTTATCTCAAAAAATATAATGCTGGTGGAAAATTATTGAAAGAAATTCGTGGCGGCGGTGGTTCTGGTCAGCAACAGTTTCGTCATCCTGGTAAAGTAGCTGTAGACAGTGGTGATAATGTTTATTTTATAGATACAGGGAATAAAAGAATCTTGTCCTATGACTCATCTGGCAATTGGAGATGCACAAGTTCGACATTTCCAAATAATTCAACTCACATTTATGCTGATCTTGAAGTAACTCCAAGTGACTCAATAGTAGTTAATCAATTTGGCGTTGCATATATCTATGATACTGGGTGTTCGTTAAAATCAACCATTACGCCAGACCCAAATTATTATAATAGAGTAGGCCCTCATGCGATTGATCAAAATAATAAAAGTTATTATTTCGATAATACTACAAAAGTTCTGACACGATTTAACAATGCATCAAATTATTTCATGCAAGTTGAAAAAACTGAAGCAAATTTAACTCATAAAAGCTCACTTGGGTCACCATATGATATTGAGGTTGACGGTGCAAATCGCCTTTATATTTTAAGTAGCATTAATCATAAAATTTATGTTTATAACGCAACTACATTTGCTCATCTTTGTACAATAGGTGATGGATATGGAAGTCGATCTGACCAAGGTCAATTGCGAAATGCTAAGGGTTTTGGGGTTCTGGGTGACAAAGTTTTTGTCGGGGACACTGATAATAGTCGAATTGTTAAATTTCAAATGTCACTTTGTGCTGGAGGGGCAAACCTTACAGGAAATGCATCATTTGATGGCTTGTATGGAAAATCTGAGAGACGAATTGCAATCGCACGACGTGTTTTAAAGAAACTTGTCTCTGATACATCTTTAACAACGGGTGCAAACTTTGGACTGCAAGAGTGGGGATCAAGTGCTCGAATTAGAATTCCAATTAGTAAAAATGGAGCAGCTCAAATTTATACTGACTTAGATCGGTTTCCTACCGGTGGGGGAACTTATTTAGATCGAGGTATGGATAATGCAAAATCTTACTGGACAGGATCACAATCCCCTATAAGTCCAAAAGCAAATTGTCAGCAAAACTATAATATTGTCTTTAGTGATGGCCAATGGTGGGGTACATCAAATATTGCTACTGCTACGTGGTTACGAGTTAATAAAGGAGTAAAAACATTTGCACTTGGTTATGCGGGTTATGGAAACACAAGGAATTATCAAAATCTTGCAACAGCTGGTGGAACTAAGACGCCGTTATTTGCGGACGATGAGGAGCAATTGCTTCAACAGTTGACATACGCAATTAAACAAGTACTTCAATCACGTCTGACATTTACAGCTCCTGTTATTATGCCTGATATGACATCTGGAGACTCAATTTATCAAGCAGTGTTTAATTATAAAAAGGATCATCAATGGCAAGGGAGACTTCTTCGATATAAATTAAAAGCAGATGGAACAGTTGGGGCAAAACAATGGGACTCAGGAGAAAAATTAGAAGCAAGAGCGGCAGATACAAGAAATATTTGGACAGTAAGCCCAAATGTTCCTGCTGGATTAAATAATTTTGTTGCCGCAAATCAAAGCGTTTTAAGATCTGAATTATATTTAGGCGGTACAATGGGTACGGTTGCTGATGCCACTAATTTAATAAACTTCACTCGAGGTATTGATTCATATGATGAAGATTTAGATGGTTCCACAACTGATGAACGATGGAAACTTGCAGATATTTATAACTCAACTCCTGCACTTGTAAACAATCCTTCATCTGGAATGGATACATCTGATAAAAATTCAGATGATTTTTATAGAAGTCAAAATGGTTATAAGGCCTTTAAGGATCGCTGGAAGGCGAGAGCTACGACAATCTTAGCTGGCTCGAATGGTGGAATGCTGCATGCATTTAGTAACGCAGATGGTTCTGAAAAATGGGCATTCATACCGCCATCTCTCATACCAAAACTGAGGGGTGTTAGTTCAGGAAAAGCAAATAAAACAAACTCGATATACGGTGTTGATGGATCCCCTGTTGTGAAAGATATTTATCATAATGGCGCCTGGAAAACAGTCGTTGTTTTTGGAATGGGTGAAGGCGAACATTCCTACTCAGCACTCGATATAACAAATATTGATGCTCCAAAACATATGTGGACTTTTAAAAATGATCCATCAACTCAGACTGTAACGTACTGGAATGCTGCAGGAACTAAATCTGAAGAAGCATACGCATCAATCACGCCATCTCGAGATTATTCAAAATTAGGACAAGCGGTCTCAACTCCAAGAATTATTCGAATTCAAAGTGGAGGAGCAGATAAGTGGATAGCAATATTTGGGGCAGGTGGAAACGGTGGCGCTGCAACTGCATACGGTTCAGCTGTCTATTTAATTGATATTGCTGACGGTGGTAAAGTATTGAAGAAAATAGATGTTGCTGACAAAGCTGGAAATAAAGTTGTTAATTCAGTTATAGCATCAGTGGTTCCAGTTACACCTGACACAACATCAACTGCAAACTATAAAGGCGCATTGGTATACTTTACAGACTTTGAGTCCAAGTTATGGAAACTTAATTTAACAAATAAAGGGACCATGTATCAACTTCAACAGTTATTTGACGGGGAAGCAACTGAAACAAATGGACGAAGAGTTTTCCATGATGTGACTTTATCACTCGATGACAATAGTGATCTTTGGGCGTTCTTTGGAACAGGTGATCGGTACAATATTGCAGATGAAGATCCAAAAATTAAGAATAGAATTCTGGCAATTAAAGATACAAATTATCCATCGTTTAAAAGTGGAGTATCATCTATTACAGCGGCAAAATGTAAAAATGTAACGTCCGCTGGAGCTTCATGTCCTGACGCAAGCCATAAAGGATGGTATGTTGATTTATTGCCTAATGAAAAAATTACAGGATCTTCAGCAATTATGGATCGTGTTGTGTATTTCCCAAGATATATACCTAATAAATTGAATCCGTGTAATCCAGGGTCAGCAACTTTAAGTGCACATGCATATACTTGTGGAAATACTCTCAAGAAATTTAAACTAGGGTCTGGTATGGCAACCACGCCAATAATTTATAAAGGAAAGATTTATATTGGTATTAGTGGAGCTCCTGGTGGAGGTATGGGTTCAGGGTGGACGTCTAAAGACAATCTTATTATAGGAAATACGATCTCAGGAAGTGGAGGTTCTAGCAACTCATTTACAATCAAGTCTTGGAGACAAATTTTTTAAAGCACGAATATGCTTGGTAAATAATAAATTTTTATTAACCAAACTAATACTGCCCCAATAGATAAAAAAGTTCCAAATGGAATATACTGTGATCGTTCCATCTTCTTCATTAAAATAAGTCCAATTCCAACGATTGAGCCCAACAGAGATGACGCTATCAATACTAAAAATGTATTTTCAAGACCCATCCAAAAGCCAATCATAGAAATCATTTTTACATCTCCCATTCCCATGCCTTCTTTTTTACGTATTAGGATAAATATCTTTGATGTTAACCATAAGACTCCACCACTGATGATTCCACCCAATAAACTCTCTAACAACGATAAATTAAAAACCGAGTAAGAAAAATAAGAGATTAATAATCCAGCTATACTAAGAGAATAAGTAATAATATTTGGAATAATGTACTCATTGAGATCTGTAAAAAAAATAATCACAAGCGATAAATAAAAAAAGAATAGAAGTACTGACTCAATATTAACACCGTATATCAGACCTAAATATAATGCCCCAACTCCAGCTAATGCCTCAACGATTGGATATTGAAGGGATAGAGATTTTTGACAACATGCAGATTTACCTCTTAAAATGAAAAACCCAAACAAAGGTATATTTAAGTAAAATGGAATTGGTTTATTGCAATGCATGCACTCTGATGGAGTAAACATTGATTTATCAACTGGAAGACGATAGATGCAAACATTTGCAAAACTTCCAAAGCACAACGAAAAAGCGATTACAAAAGCTATTTCAATGGAAGTCATAAAAGACTAGAGGTTAAAAGGCTCACCAACTTTTTTGGTTAGTATTTCTTATCCAAAAACGGTTACTACTATTCATTTTATCATAAGCGTAGGCAATATAACTCGATGTATTACCTGATATACAATATCTGAAGTTTTCATTATCAAGAGTTATCTGGCCACCAAATAAACCATTATTAATAGTAGTAGTTTGATCACCACAACCACCGCTTGGACGATAGTATTGCTTATTAATTGATTTATACTCTTCTTGCTCGAGATAAATTGATTGAAGGCCTGTTTGCGCTTGTTTATTTTTTACGCCAGTAATGTATCCATTATATGAAACTATTCCTACAGCTGCCAAAATACCAATAATAGCAACAACAACCAATAATTCTAATAAAGAGAAACCTCTCAAAGTAATATCGAGTTAATGTAACTACTCTTTAGTTACAGTACTTCTTGAGTATTCATTACTACCAGGGCCCCAACGAGTATTTACTAGACATCTTTGAGGATTGGAGTTTTGACAATAGATCCATGTTTGTCCAACATATGAACCTGATGCAGGAGGTGTACCATTTCTGTATACAACTGCATTCTGAGATGAGTAATGTGGGTTCTTAAAGTTTTCGGCAGCAAAATGCGCAGTCATTCTTGAAGCATGTTGAGTTACTGACCAAGTGCAAGGGGCATTATATGGATTACCAGTTGTTGACCATGCAATATATGTTGCTCCAGTTGAGCAGTTTGTGAAGTTTGAACTTAAGAATTTCACAACGTTTGTATGATTTGCTTTTGTAGAACTCTTCTTCGCATTATCCATAAATCCGTTATAAGCTACAACACCTGCAGCAGCTAGAATTCCAATAATTGCAACAACAACTAAAAGCTCGATTAGTGAGAAACCGTTTTTCTTCTCAATTTTATTTTTCATTTTTGAACGCTCCATTAAATAAAAACTGTAATTTTCATGATACAATAATAAATCAATTGATATCAATAGGTAATTAATATTAAATATAGTCGAGATTTAGGCAAAAGTATGTATAGAATTTAGATCATTCTTGGGCCATATTTAATACTGAAAAGGCCTAAAAATGACGATTTTTCTTTATATTTGTATTGTTTTAAGTTTTCTGAACCTATTTCTCATCATCTACACATGGACTCTTCCGCTTTATCCACAAGAACTCAGAGACAAGTGGAATCAGGACTCTCTTGTTGGAGTGGCGAACTTATTCATGAATTTAGTCACAGGTTTTGCCTGGTGCATTTACTTTTATTTCTATCTATTTGCTCCCCGGTGGTTTTATTATTTAGAGACTTTTCAGTCAGATATTAATATTTAGAAAATAATATCTCTAAACTTCATCTTCTTGTTTTCACTAGAGAATCGATTAAAAATGTGTAAAGTGTCGATATTTTAATGGAGATTGTTATGGGTATTCATCACGATTATAAATCAAAAAGAGGTGAGCGAGCGATGGCCAAGCAGCAAAAAAGAGAAGCTAAGTTTGCTGACAATACCGAAAAAAAAGAGGAAGAGAAGTTGGTAAAAGAATTAAAAAAAGCAGGTCTCAACCCAGAAGAAATAAAACAGTTCCTTGAAGGCAGATCAAAATAAAAGACAAGCAAATACAACTAAGAGCAAAAAGGATAAATTGTCTGATGCTCTACGATTAAACTTATTGAAAAGAAAAGAGTATCAAAAAAAAATTAAAAGTAAGGATTAGAACTATGACCATAATGTCAGACAAATGGATTAAAAAGATGTCAATGGAGCAGGATATGATCTCTCCATTTGTTGATGGTCAAAAAAAAGATGGAACAATTTCATATGGAGTTTCTTCATATGGTTATGATGCTCGTGTTTCTGAAGAATTTAAAATTTTTACAAACGTCGATTCAGCAATCGTCGATCCTAAAAATTTCAGTGACAAGGGGTTTGTTGATCGTCCAGGTAAGGAATGTATTATCCCACCAAATTCATTTGCATTAGCAAGGACGGTTGAATACTTCAAAATTCCAAGAGATGTTCTTGTTATTTGTTTAGGTAAATCAACTTATGCTAGGTGTGGAATTATTGTAAATGTAACTCCTCTTGAGCCTGAGTGGGAGGGACATGTAACACTTGAATTTTCCAATACTACTCCATTGCCAGCAAAGGTTTATGCAAATGAAGGCGCTTGCCAATTTCTTTTTTTTAAAGGTGATGCTCCACCTGATGTTTCATATAAAGATAGAAGCGGTAAATACATGGGACAAAAAGGCGTCACACTTCCTAAGTTATAATCCTATATGGAAAAAATTGTCATAATAGGAGGAGAACCTCTAAGTGGCAATATTACAATTGGTGGTTCTAAAAATGCAGTCTTGCCAATTATGGCCGCATGTATCTTAACTGACGAGGCGGTTCATTTAACAAACGTTCCTAATCTTCAAGATATTCAGACAATGATAAAAGTTTTGGAATCACTTGGTGTCAAGTCTGAAATTTCAAATCTAAATCAAAATCAATTAACTGTTTGCTATGAAAATATTGACAAAAATATTGCAGAGTATGACTTAGTTAGGAAAATGCGTGCAAGTGTTCTCATTTTAGGCCCTTTGCTTGCAAGAAAAAAAGAAGCTTCAGTATCACTTCCTGGTGGTTGCGCTATAGGAGCGCGGCCAATTGATATTCATATTGATGCACTCAAAAAATTAGGTGCTGAATTTGTCCTTGATAGGGGCTATGTAAACTGTAAGGCGCCAAAAGGCTTAAAGGGAAATAAAATTGATTTAAAAAAAATCTCTGTAGGAGCTTCTGAAAATATTATAATGGCTGCTTCATTGGCTAGTGGAGAAAGTGAGATTAATAATATAGCAATTGAACCTGAGGTTATTGATCTTATAAAGTGTTTGAAGTCTATGGGTTCAGAAATAGATTTTATTGGTGATCGAAAAATCTTAATTCAAGGAAAAGAAAATCTTCGAGGAACAACTCATAATGTAATTCCTGATCGAATTGAGGCAGGTACATATATGATTGCTGGAGCTTTGATTGGAAATAATTTAAAAATTCAAAATATTGAACCAGATCACATGCAAAATATTTTGAACGTATTTGAAGAATTAGAAATTAATTTTAAACTCAATAAAGATAGCATTTCTCTATCCAAATCAGATATTGAGGTGGGTATTAATTTACAAACAGAGGAGTATCCAGGTTTTCCAACCGATCTTCAAGCTCAAATAATGGTACTATTGTCAAAGTCAAACAAACAATCTTCGATAATTGAAAATATATTTGAAAACAGATTCATGCATGTGCCCGAGTTAAATCGAATGGGGGCACAAATATCAATAGAAGGAAATAAATCAATTATTTCACCATCAAGTGAACTGATTGGTGCGCCAGTGATGGCAACAGACTTAAGAGCTTCAGTAAGCCTTGTTTTAGCAGGTCTAATTTCAAAAGGTGAAACAATAATTAATAGAATTTATCATATAGATCGTGGATATGAGGAAATAGAAAAAAAGATTTCCCAATGCGGTGGAAACATCAGGCGCATGAAATAGAATGAAGCTCAATGCAATCGATACAGAGGAATTAAAAATTATTGCAACAGTTCTTCAAGATGGCTTAATTGAAGTAAATGATGTTAGATATTTGCCATCTATACGTACATTTATTGTAATGATTACCCGTTTTATGTGGGAAGAAAAAATTGTAAATAAGACAAATAATCGAACAAAAGCAGTTTTAGTTTTTGAGGATGTTTTAGCCGTCCATTCCAAGAATATTGATCAAATGGATAAGGCTAAAGTCTTAGAATTGCTAACATTTAATTTTTATTACAATAAGTCCAAAAATATTGAAATTGAATTGCTTTTCAATAATGATGCCACTATAAAACTCGAAACTGAAGTAGTACAAGCAAAACTAGAAGATCAAGGTGACTCTTGGACTGTAGAAGAAGTAAATAAAAAAAATGACGCTCAGACTTAATACAACTGATCAAAGTTTTAAAGAAAGCTTTAAAAAGCTAATTGAAAATGATCGTAATACATCCCAAGATGTAAGTAAGATTGTTGTATCAATACTAGAAAAAATTAAATGTGATGGAGATAAAGCTCTTATTGAACTAACAAATAAATATGACGCCAATTCTCTAAAATTAGAACAACTTAAACTTAGCGAAGATAATATTAATGAATTCGATAGTAGATGCGAAGTAGATATTAAGAAATCAATGGAGATAGCTTCCAAAAGAATTACTGAGTATCATAGACGTCAGCTGCCAGCTGATCAGTTATATACAGATGAAACAGGAACCACTTTAGGGTACCAATGGAAACCTATTGAAAGAGTGGGAATTTATGTTCCTGGAGGAACTGCTAGCTATCCAAGCACGGTATTAATGAATGCGATCCCAGCTAAAGTAGCAGGGGTAAAAGATATTGTCATGGTTACGCCAGCTAGGAATGGGGAGCTCAATCCATCTACTTTATATGCTGCTAAATTACTAAATATAAATGAGGTTTATCAAATAGGGGGCGCTCAAGCAATAGGGGCACTCGCATTTGGAACTGATACAATTAATAAAGTAGATAAAATTGTTGGACCAGGAAACGCCTATGTAGCGGAGGCAAAAAAGCAAGTATTTGGATCAGTTGGTATTGATATGTTTGCAGGGCCTTCTGAAATAGTAATTGTTGCTAATGATTCAAATAATCCAAAAATTACTGCTGCTGATCTTCTATCTCAAGCTGAGCATGATAGTAGCGCTCAAAGTATTTTGATTACGGACAGTGACTCATTTGCAAATAAAGTTGAGACTGAAGTTTTAGATCAGCTCAATTCTTTGCCTCGTAAAGTTATTGCTTCTGAAAGCTGGGAAAGACATGGAGCCATTATTGTTACAAAAGATATAGATGAGGCAATTCAAATATCAAATCAACTTGCTCCTGAGCATTTAGAGCTTTCATTTCAAAATGCAAATGAATATTTAAATGATATAAAGCACGCAGGAGCTATTTTTGTTGGAACATCAACTCCAGAAGTAATTGGAGATTATTTGGCGGGACCAAGTCATGTTCTTCCAACAGATAGAACTGCTAGGTATTCCTCCGGACTTTCAGTTTTTGATTTTATAAAAAGAACATCAATTATTGAATGTACACCAGAAAGTCTTGAAAAAATCGGTTCAGATGCTATGTCAATGGCTAAAGATGAGGGGCTTGACGGCCATGCTCGATCAATAGAATATAGGCTTTCTAAAAAATAAATATGTCAAAAGAAGAAATATTAGAATTCAAAGGTAAGGTTACAGATTTACTTCCTAATGCAATGTTTAAAGTAGCATTAGAGAATGGACACGAAGTTTTAGCACATACTGCAGGTAGAATGAGAAAGAATAGGATACGTGTTCTTGCTGGAGATGAAGTATTAGTTCAAATCACGCCCTATGATTTAACCAAAGGACGTATTATTTTCCGCTATAAATAATCAAAAGAGATTTAATATTGAAATTTATTCTAGGAAGTTCATCTCCCCGAAGATTAGAATTATTGAAAAGTATTGGAATTAATCCTGATCAAGTCATCTCACCTGATATAGATGAGTCAATTCATAAAAATGAAACTCCAAAGGATTATGTAAAAAGAATTTCATTTGAAAAAATGGATTCTTTGAAAGAGAATAACTCTAATAGCATAATACTAACAGCAGATACAATTGCTTTTTGTGGAAGAAGGCTTATTGATAAAACTGATAAGCCAGAAATTGCTGCTCAGAATCTTAATTTTTTGTCTGGAAAAAGACATAAAGTAATAACTAGTTTATGTATTTTAGATAAAGATAAAAATTTAATAACCAAGTCTGTTCTAAGTACTATCTTAATGAAGAGATTGTCAAAAAATGAAATTGACCAATATATTTCATCCAATGAGTGGTTAAATGTTGCTGGCTCTTATCGAATTCAAGGCCAGGCAGAGTCATTTATAAAATTTATAAATGGCTCTTATTCAAATATCGTAGGCCTTCCACTTTATGAGACACGAAACATATTAAAATCTGTTGGAGCTGTATGAGTGAAATAGTTTTTATATATAATGCAAAGAGCGGAAAAATTAATTCACTAATAGACTGGGTACACAAAATTGTATCACCTGATACATATGAATGTAGTCTTTGTGGAATAACTTACGATAATCTTGGAAAAAGAGATGAATGGGCTGCATTTCTAAAAGATCTGAAAATCAAATCCTCGTTTATTTACAAAGATCAAATAATAAATGATCAGAAACTAAAAGATGCCTCGTTACCCTGTGCTTACTTAAAAAAGTCTAATGATATGAACCTGCTTATTACCTCAGACGAAATGAACTCATATAAAAATCTAAATGAACTGATTGATAGTTTGAGAAAAAAGCTAGATGAATTAAAATAAAACAGTTAAAAGATATTTGTAATTTTATTGCTATGTAATGAATTACGCTTACGGCTCGATAGCTCAGTTGGTAGAGCATAGGACTGAAAATCCTTGTGTCGGTGGTTCAAGTCCACCTCGAGCCACCACTTATGCAGCTGTAGCTCAGTTGGTTAGAGCGCCTGGTTGTGGTTCAGGAGGTCACTAGTTCGAATCTAGTCAGCTGTACCATATTATTTAAGAGATTTTTTTCAAAATTGGGTCTTTTAGAAAAATATGATGATACAAAACTGCTAAAATATGCAAGACAAGAAGAACTATTAGAAGAATAGTTGCGGATACATGTGTCTTTTCCGCTATTTCAACAATTTCAAAATCAAAGTAATCAAGAGTTACGGATGTAAAAAGAAAATTTACATCTTCACCAGATAATAATTTTTTTACGATTCCTGATACAGTGATAGCTAGAAGTGAAAAATATAATAACCAGTGGTTTATTTTGGAAATAATTGATTGCCAAGATGCTATCTGATTAGATTCAAGCGGTGAAACATTTATAAATTTCCAAATAATTCTTAGTAAAGTTATATAAAATATAATTATGCCAAATATTGAATGATAATTCTCTACTGATAATTTAAAGTCAGAGAATTCAAGATCTGCTAAATAGAATCCTATTGGAATTTGAAATATTAAAATTAAGAAAGTAATCCAATGTAATAAAATTGAAACAATTCCATATTTGTTTTCATTATTTAAAAACTTCATTATAATAATATGTAATATATGAAAAATTTACTTCAATTATTAATTTTAGTTATTTTAACTTCATGTTCAATTAGCATATATGCCGATAATATGAGTGATAAGGAGCTTATTAAAGGTCGAAAAGCCATGTTTAAACAAAATTACAGCTATGCAAAAAAAATGTCTTCTGAAATTACAAAGGGAAATAATCAGAGTGTTTCTGACTTAGCATTAAAAATGTCTAGAAATTACAAATCATTAATCAGTTACTTTCCTGATAATACAAAAACAGGATATGACACTGGAGCGTTACCATCAGTCTGGAAAGAAAAAGAATTATTTAATGAATTAATGAACAAAGCATCAAACGATGCTAGTGACTTTGCTAAAATAGCAATGAACTTAATGGGCGATGAATTAAAAGAGTATCAAAAAAAAATGATCTGGTCACAATGCAAAACTTGTCATGATAAGTTTAGAATGCCTCACTGATAGACTTTTTTGGCGCCGAAGGAAGAGTAAATACAACGAAAAATAATATCAGCATCAATATTCCACTGGAAAGATATAAATAACTAAATTCTTTCGTTACTTCATAGCTTGTTGAAATTAGAAACAGAGCTATTGGTGCTATTGCAAACGAAACAATAAATTTGATTCCATACACAAGGCTTTGATGCTTCTGTGGTGAAAAGTATGCCAGCAATAAATTTTCAGCAGGCAGTATGGATGAATTAAAAGCTACAATGAAAAGACTGATGATTATTAGGAAGTAATTTGAAAGGCTAAATATAAAAAAGAGTAAAATCCCTTGACCCAAAATACCTATTAAATAAATATTTTTTTCTGGATATTTGTCTGCCAATATACCTCCTATATAATTCATTAAGCCGCTTACAATATAAATAAAAGATACTATTAATCCTATTTGTGATGCACCAAAGTCAAATTTTTCTGCTAAACGAATATCTATAACTTTAGGTAAACTAGATTGTAAGATTTGATATACAAATGACATACATGTAATACTAACAAGCATTATAATGGCAATTTTTAATAATTGGTTTTGCTCTGGGTTATCATTAAATTTGTCAGAAATGATATTTTTAAATGATATCTTTCCTTGATAGATGTGAAGAAATAAACCAATGCCTATAATTATTGATATTAATCCTGGAAAAATAAAAGCATAATTCCAATTATACATATCAATAATTAAGCCTGAAGAGAATGCGCCTAATCCAATTCCTACACCACCAAATATATTATTAAATCCAAGAGCTCTGCCGGTTTCTTTAGATGTGTTTACAACCCATGATATACCTGCAGGATGATAGATTGAGCAGAAAAGTCCAAGAGCTGATAGATTTATCATTAATGAAAACTTATTATTGCTAAATCCGCAAAGTATTGAGGAGGTTCCAAGTCCAATAAACATAATCGCTAGCATTCCGGAGCGGCTCCATCGATCACTAAGCCAACCTGCGGGAATAGAACCTAATCCAACTAATAGTGAGCCCAAAAGCCATAAGTTAATTAATTCATCATAAGAAAAATTCCAATCATCCTCAATTGCCAGAACAATTACAAAATAAAATGCTGCAAACATATGCATCATAAGATGCCCTGTAGCAGCATAAAATGTAATTAGACGAGGTTGCTTAATGTTACTATCCATAAAAATGAGGAGATTTAAAGGTATTACAATACACAATATTGTTCATATATACAAAATTTCAATTATATTTGACTTTTTACACTAAATAATGCAAATCCTAGCTCATGTTTAACTTTAAACATCACACTGCACATATTTAAGTTTGCTAGAAAAAAACTACTAGCAGACCACAACCCCTTATACCATTAAACAAAATATAGTATTATAGAGATACTAAAATATGAATGCATGAAAAAAGAACAAAAAAATCCTAAGGCTGTATTGCCAAAAGGATTTAAAGATAATGACGAGATTACAATTAGTGTTCGAAAAAAAGTTTCGAAGACAATAGAAGAAGTGTGTCAAAATTTTGGATTTAGAGAGTTAGAAACTCCTGCATTTGAATTTACAGATGCCTTAGGAAAATTCTTGCCTGATATTGATCGTCCAAGTGGTGGAGTATTTTCAATTCAAGATGAAGATAATCAATGGATATCTTTACGGTACGATCTCACAGCACCATTAGCTCGTTTTGTTGCAGCTAATTATCAAAATATTGTAAAGCCGTTTAAACGCTATCAGAGTGGAAATGTTTGGAGAAATGAAAAACCTGGACCAGGGCGGTACAGAGAATTTAGACAATTTGATGCAGATGTCATTGGTGTTCAAAGTGCTAATATTGATGCAGAGCTTTGTGTTATGGTTGCTAAAATTTTTGAGAAACTTGGCCTCAGTTCAAAAGATTATAGAATTAAATATTCTAATAGAATGATTTGGAATGATTTGTTTAATGAAACTGATATTCCATTAAACCAGATTTCAGACGTGTTAAGGGCCATAGATAAGCTTGATCGGTTTGGTGAGGATGGAGTTAGAGAGCTGCTTACAACTGGGCGAAAAGATCAGTCAGGTGATGTGATGAGTGGGGTTGGCCTATCGGATGAGCAAGCAGAGTCAATCGTCCAATTTATAAAAAATGGAGATAAATCAAATGAACAAATTTTAGATTTTGAAAATTATTTATCTAACTTCCCAAATTTATCGATTGATTTTGATCCATCAGTCGTCAGGGGACTTGACTATTATACTGGAATGGTTTTCGAGGCAGAATTATTATTCAAGGTAAAGAATAATAAGGGCGTAGATGTTGTTTTTGGTTCTGTTGCTGGAGGAGGTAGATACGATAAATTAATTTCACGATTTGGAAAAGAAGATGTTCCTGCAACCGGTATTTCCATTGGGGTTGATCGATTGGTTTATGCATTGCAGCAAAGAAATGATTTTGATGTTTCAGAGAATCCATTGGTTGTAATCGTTAATATGAACAATGAAAATCTAAGTGAATATGTCAAAATTGCTGAAGAGTTAAGAAATAACAATATTCCATGTGAGATTTCATTTGGATCTCAAAATCTTGGTAAGCAACTTAAATATTGTGATAAACGCAATGCTTCAATTGCAATTATTGCAGGCGATGAAGAGCTTGAAAAAGGAGTGCTATCAATCAAAGATCTGTCAGCTGGAAAGGAAATTTCAAAACAAATAAGTGAAAGAGATGAGTGGAAAGAAAGTAAAGCAGGACAAATAAATATTGAACGTCAGAATTTAATATCTTCTGTATTAAAAATTATTAAAAAATAATTTCATGAACTCTATCCAAGATATAAACATTTTCCTAAAAAATTTATTTACTGAAAATAATTTTCAGTATGTAGATCTTCCATTAGTTTATAATTCCGAGTTATTTTATGAAACGTCTGGAGAAGATATAAGACGAAGAATGTTTTCATTTACGAATAATTCTGGCGATGAAATGTGCCTTCGTCCTGATCTAACTATACCTACTTGTAAACATTTTCTTGAAAATATAAATAAATTTGAAAATGGACAATTATGCTACAGTGGTCCAGTATTTAGATCCTCATTGACTTCTACTGAACAGTCTCTTGAATTAAATCAGTCAGGTATTGAAATTATATATAAAGATAGTTCTAAAATATCCAATTTTGAAAAGGAATTTCAGGCAATAAATCTAGCGATAGAAACCATGAATCAAATTGGTATAAATGATTTTAGTATACGCATTAGTAGTATTTCGTTATTTAATTTATTTATAAATTCTCTTGATCTTCCCCAAAGGTGGAAGCAAAGACTGTTGAGACATTTTTATCGTCGAGATTATTTTGATAAGTTATTAAATCGTATTAGTGATGGAGTTGGATATGATAAAGAGAGAAAATCAAATATCATCAGAGATGTTTTTGGAGATGATAAAATAGTCAATGAAGAAATAAAGGATATTTTACTAAATGAAGATCAATTAAAAACTGGATCGAGAACAATTGATGAAATTGCCTCCCGTTTTAATCTTAAAAGTGAGAGTGTTGTATCTTCAAAACAAGGAAAAGAAATTCAAAAAGTTATTAATAAATTTCTTTCTTTAAATGGTCCAATGCAAACAATCGATGATCAAATGAATAAATTTATAAATGATTTTGATATTCAAAGGTTTGATTTAGGACAAGAAATGATAAATCAACTGTCATCTAATCTAATAAAAATATCAGCTAAACCAATTTATTTCGATTGTGACTTTGGCCATTCGATTGAATTTTATGATGGTATAATTTTTGAGATAACAAATGATCTTAATTCAGATGTCCTAATATCTGGCGGTCGTTATGATAAACTTTTAAACGCCCTTGAAGATAAAGATCAATTCTCAGCAGTAGGCTTTGCTACAAATAATAATAATATTTTGAAGGCTTTAACCAATGTTTGACAATAAAGATAAAATTAAAATAGCTCTTCCAAGTAAGGGTCGTCTGAGAAAAGATTTAGATGCTCTATTTGTATCTAAAAATATCAACATATCTAATCAAACTGAAGACCGAAATTATCTAGCTACAATTGATGGTTTAGATAATTTATTAATTTATTTTTTGTCAGCAAAAGAAATTACTGGTCGTCTTGATGAGGGGTCTATTCACCTAGGATTGACATGTGATGATTTAGTCCAAGAGAAGATAAGAAATTTTGATGCAAAAGTAGATAAATTATTACAATTAGACTTTGGTAAGGCAGATTTAGTTGTTGCAATTCCAAATTTATGGATCGATGTCATAAGTATGGCTGACCTTGAAGAAGTAAGTAATTTTCAAAGAATGAAAACTTCAAAAAGAATTAGAGTAGCAACTAAGTATCCGAATCTTACTAATAGTTTTTTTTCAAATCGAGGTGTAGTCGATTACAGGACTGTAGAAAGTCATGGTTCTACCGAAAGTGCTCCATTTAATGGATTTGCAGATATCATTTCAGATATAACATCTACTGGTCAAACCTTGAAGGCTAATAATTTACGAGTACTCGATGATGGATTAATATTAAAATCTTCTGCTGCAATTTTTAAATCAAAAAGTATTGATTGGAATGATAATTTAAATGAGGTGTGTAATCATTTTATCCATCTAATTAAATAAAAAAAACCCAGCATCAGCTGGGTTTTTTTATAACTTAAATTAGGTTGAATTACATCATGCCACCCATGCCGCCCATGCCGCCCATGCCGCCCATATCAGGCATAGCAGGAGCTGCTGCAGTTTTATCTTCTGGAGCATCAGCAACCATTGCTTCTGTTGTAATTAAAACTCCAGCAATAGAACCAGCATTTTGTAAACTTGTTCTCACAACTTTTGTTGGATCAATAATACCAGCTTTAAACATATCAACATATTTATCTGATTGCGCATCATAGCCTTCGGTAGCTGACTTGTTTTCTTTCAACTTACCAACGATTACAGAGCCATCAACACCAGCATTATTTACTATTGTTCGAATTGGCATTTCTAATGCTCTTCTTACAATATCAACACCAGCTTTTTGATCAGCATTTGATGTCTTAATTTTATCAAGTGAAGCAGCGGCTTTAAGTAGAGATAATCCGCCACCAGCTACAATACCTTCTTCAACAGCAGCTCTAGTAGCATTTAATGCATCGTCAACACGATCTTTTCTCTCCTTAACCTCAACTTCGGTAGCGCCACCAACTTTAATGACGGCTACTCCACCAGCTAGTTTAGCTAATCTTTCTTGAAGTTTTTCTCTATCATAATCAGATGTAGTCTCTTCAATTTGTTTTCTTATTTGAGAACATCTACCTTGGATGTCAGCTTTTGTGCCATTTCCATTAACAATAGTAGTATTTTCTTTATCAATAGTTACTCTTTTGGCACTTCCGAGATCATTAATAGTAACGTTTTCAAGTTTGATACCTAAGTCCTCAGAAATTACTTGTCCACCTGTTAAGATAGAAATGTCTTCGAGCATTGCTTTTCTTCTGTCTCCAAATCCAGGAGCTTTTACAGCAGCAATTTTAAGACCACCTCTCAATTTATTAACAACTAAAGTCGCTAAAGCTTCACCTTCAACATCTTCAGCAATTATTATTAAAGGACGACCAGCTTGTACAACAGCTTCAAGCAAAGGAAGCATCGGTTGTAAGTTTGTTAGCTTTTTTTCGTGCAACAAGATTAATGCATTGTCTAAGTCTGCCGTCATCTTTTCAGCATTTGTTACAAAGTATGGAGATAGGTATCCACGATCAAACTGCATACCTTCAACAACATCAAGCTCTGTTTCAAGTCCTTTTGCTTCTTCAACAGTAATAACACCTTCGTTACCAACTTTATCCATTGCTTTCGCAATCATGTCGCCCACTTCTGTCTCACCATTTGCTGAAATAGATCCAACTTGTGAAACTTCAGCACTAGTTTTTACTTTTTTTGAACTTGACTTAATTGACTCACTCGCAGCATCAATTGCACTATCGACTCCACGTCTTAAGTCCATAGGGTTCATGCCCGCTGCAACAAATTTTAAACCTTCTGTTACAATTGCTCTTGTTAATACAGTAGCGGTAGTTGTTCCATCGCCTGCAACATCATTAGTTTTACTTGCAGCCTCACGAACCATCTGAGCTCCCATATTTTCGAACTTATCTTTAAGTTCTATTTCTTTTGCTACAGAAACACCATCTTTAGTACTTTTAGGTGCACCAAATGATTTGTCCATGACAACGTTTCTGCCTTTAGGCCCAAGTGTCACAGCAACTGCATCTGCAAGGACATTTACACCTTTTAACATTCTGTTTCTAGCTTCGGTGCCAAAATGAATTTCTTTTCCAGCCATTTTTAATTCTCCTTATTGAAATATTATTTTTTCTTTTTTGATTTAGCTTTAGATTTTGTAGTAATTATTCCCATGATGTCTGACTCTTTCATGATGCAAAGCTCTTCACCATTAATCTTAACTTCCGTTCCTGACCATTTGCCGAATAATACCTTATCACCTACAGAGAGATCCAAAGGCGTAACTTTGCCATCTTCACTTTTATTACCAGATCCAACAGCAATAATTTCACCTTCTTGAGGTTTTTCTTGAGCTGTGTCCGGAATAATTATTCCACCTGCAGTTTTTTCTTCGCTATCAAGTCTTCTTACTAAGACTCTGTCGTGTAAAGGGCGAAAATCCATTGTTTTTGTCTCCTAATATTTAAATTTAAAGTAGCACTTTATGCTAACTAACATGGCATATAGTGATTGTGGACCTAACTGTCAAGAGGCTGATATTTCTTTGATTTATATGAAAAAATAAGCTTTTTTTACAAATTGAAGATTTCTTAGATGCCGGGTGCTTCGCCCCCATTGATAATGAGGTTTTGACCAGTCACAAATGCCCCTGCTTCAGACGCTAAAAAAACAGCGGCCCCAGCTATCTCATCAGGCATTCCAATTCTTTTTAGAGCTGAATGGGAAGTAGCTGCCTTTAAAATGCTCTCATTTTCCCATAAAGCCCTTGCAAAGTCTGTCTTAATTAATCCAGGTGAAATGCAATTTGCTCTAACATTATTCATGCCATATTCAACAGCTATATTTCTAGCAAGTTGTGAGTCAGCTGCCTTAGAAATTGCATATGCTCCTAGAACAGGAGTTCCTTGAAGCCCTGCGATTGAAGATATGATAATAATAGAGCCAGATTTCCTTGATGTCATATCAGGCAGCGCTTCATTACAAAGCCAAAAATTACTTTGAACATTTGATTTCATTATTTTTTCAAAGGCTTCATCCGGAGTATTAATTGATGGCCCAAAATAGGGATTGACTGCAGCATTGCAAACAAGTGTACTAATATCACCACACCATTCTTTTGATTTGGCGTATAAGTTTTTTAATTGATCTTTATCAGAAATATTGCATGCGATAGCAATAGATGCGTCGCTACCAAATTCGTTATTTATTTCAGCAGAAACCTTTTCACATGCGTCAATCTTTCGACTTGTTATTATAACCTTTGCGCCATGTTGAGCCATTCGATGAGCAATTGCTTTACCAATGCCTCTAGAAGACCCAGTAATTATTGCATTTTTTCCAGTTAGATCAAAAAGAGATGACATAAGTTGATACAAAAGTTAATTGTTTATTATAAGTTATTAAATTCAAATTATGCAATATTAAAATTTATGTTAATTAATCAGATCGAAGACCTTAATAATTTTATTGAAGACTCAAAAGTTATTCTTTGCGATTTATGGGGTGTTATTCATAATGGCAAGGAAGTTTTCTTAGATAGCAGAGTTTTTCTTAAGTATATGAATGAACGTAAAATAAAAGTAATTTTTATTTCTAATGCTCCAAGGCCTAATTCAGTTGTTGAGTCAGGATTAATAGAAAAGCTTGGTCTGTCAAAAAATTTATTTCATTCAATAGTATCTTCAGGAGATATTACCATAAATATGATTAATAAATTTAATCATGGTTATAAGTACTTTCATATTGGACCACCTAAAGATTATGATCTTTTAGAAGATATTCAAATTGAAAAAGTTGAGACATTAGATAATGCTGATTTTGTTTTATGCACAGGGTTTGATGATGATGAAAAACAGACTCCAGAAGACTATAAAAATATTTTATCAGAGATGATTCAACTGAATTTACCAATGGTATGCGCTAATCCTGATCTGATTGTTATTAGAGGAGAAAAGAAAATATTTTGCGCAGGAAGTATTGCTGAATTTTATTCTGAGTTAGGTGGAAAGGTAAGATATTATGGAAAGCCATATCAAGAAATATACACTCACGTTCTAGAAAATGCCCTCGCTGAGGGACTTATTGAAAACAAATCTCAAATGATAGCAATAGGTGATAGTGTTAGAACAGATATAAAGGGAGCTAATAATTTTGGTATTAAGTCTATTTTTGTTGAAACAGGAATTCACAAAGACGAAATCATCAATACAATTGATATTAAAAATTTTTTTAGTTCATATCTTGATAAGGTGCCTGATCAGATAAATATAGTTAAATCACTTAAATTATGAAAATTTTTACTAATTATAAGTCTATAGCAGAACATACTAAGGACTCGATTCTCTTATTAGGAAATTTTGATGGCGTTCACCGAGGTCATCAAAAAATAATTAATTCAGCAAAAAAAATTCAGTCAAAAAAAAATAAAAAAGTCGGAGTATTGCTATTTGATCCTCATCCAAAAATTTTTTTTAAGAAAGAAAAAAGAAATTTTTTACTCACTAAAATTGATAAAAGGTGTGAAATCCTAAAAAATTATGGGGTAGATTATGTAATAATACTAAAATTTTCTAGTTCAGTTGCAAAAATGACTCCTCATTATTTTTGTAGCAAAATACTGCGTGATGGAATTCAAATGAAATATATTTTTGTAGGAAAAAACTTTAAGTTTGGAAACAATAGAAGTGGTGACTATAAATACTTAAAAGATTTTGGAAAGAAGAATGATTTTTTGGTTTCCCCTGTAAGTATTTTTAAGCTTCCGGTTTCATTAGCAAAACACTTCAAGAAAAATATATTTTCTTCTTCAAATGTCAGATTAGCAATTGAAAATGGAAATATAAAATTAGCAAACAAAATATTAGGAAGATCATGGTTTATCTTTGGAAAGGTTATAAAAGGAGATCAAAGGGGAAGACTCATTGGATTTCCTACAGCTAATATTGAAATTGAAGGTTACTCTCAACCAAACTATGGCGTCTATGCTGTAACAGTTCAAATTATTAATAAAAGTAAAAGAAATATAGATTATAAAGGCATAGCAAATTTTGGAATTCGACCTACATTTAATAAAAAAAAGCCATTATTAGAAGTATATTTATTTGATTTTAATTTGAATATTTATAATTCTACTTTAAAAGTGAATTTTATTGATTTCATACGTAATGAAAAAAAATTTTCAGGTATCGACTCTCTAAAAACACAATTAAATAAAGATATTTTAAAAGCAAAACAAATCTTAAGATAAGTAACATGACAGCTAAGGATGAAAAAATAGATTTTAGCGAAACATTATTTTTACCTAGAACAAGCTTTGCTATGAGAGCAGGCCTTCCAGAACAAGAGCCATTAATCTTAAATCAATGGTCTGAAAAAAAAATTTATGAATCTTTGCGCAATCAATCAAAAGGAAAAGAGAAATTTGTCTTACACGATGGACCGCCATATGCAAATGGACATCTTCATATAGGTCACGCTTTAAATAAAATTTTAAAAGATTTTGTTGTTCGATCACAACAAATGTTAAATAAAGATAGTTCATATATTCCTGGCTGGGATTGTCACGGACTACCAATTGAATGGAAGATTGAGGAGCAATATAGGGAAAAAGGATTAAATAAAGATGAAGTTGATATTATTCAATTTAGAAAAGAATGTAGAGAGTTTGCTTCCAAATGGATAGATATACAGCGAGAAGAATTTATTAGACTTGGAGTGATTGGAGATTGGTCAAATCCATACACGACTATGTCTTTCAATGCAGAGTCTACTATTGTAAAAGAATTTTTTAAATTTTTAGAAAATGGAAGTTTGTTCAGAGGTTCCAAGCCTGTAATGTGGTCGACAGTTGAAAAAACTGCATTAGCAGAAGCTGAAATTGAGTACAAAGAGCATAAGTCAACTTGGATATACGTAAAGTTTCCAATCTTAGAGTCAAATGATCCAGATTTATTAAATGCATCAGTCGTAATTTGGACAACCACGCCTTGGACTATTCCTGGAAATAGAGCGATAGCTTTTGGTGAAGATATAAAATACTCTTTATTTAAAGTAGATGATATTTCTGACAATAGCCACGCACAAAAGGGTGATTTACTGGTATTTGCATCAGATCTAGAGGAAGCGGTAAAATCAGAATGTAGAATTAAATCTTTCAATAAAATAAAAGATATTGAAGATATTAGTAGTTTAAAATGCTCTCATCCATTTAGGGATGGTGGATATGATTTTAATGTAAAATTATATTCGGCAGATTATGTAACCCTTGATCAAGGAACAGGACTTGTACATATCGCACCTGGACATGGTCCAGATGACTATGAATTAGGCGTCAAGAATAATATTGATGTTCCTGAAACAGTTGATGGTGATGGAAAATATTTTAATCATGTTCCAATATTTGCAGGTAAAAAAATTTTTAATGAAGATGGATCCGATGCTGAAGCAAACGTTGCTGTAATCATTGAATTAAAAAATAATAAAGCGCTCGTAGGAAAAGGTTCCCTTCGTCATAGCTATCCTCATTCGTGGAGATCAAAAGCGCCCGTTATTTTTCGCAATACACCCCAATGGTTTATTGGAATGGAAGCTAATGAATTGAGAAAAAAAGCACTAGATTCAATTGAAAAAGTGAAATGGTTCCCTGATCAAGGTAAAAAAAGAATATTTTCTATGATTGAGAATAGACCTGATTGGGTTGTGTCTCGTCAAAGAGCGTGGGGGGTTCCACTTTCCATATTTTATGAGAAGAAAACAGGATCTCCTCTTATAAATACCGAGCTCAATAAAAAGATTATTAAGTTATTTGCGGAAGAGGGTTCTGATGCATGGTTTAAATATTCTAAAGAGGAGTGGCTAGAAGGATACGAAGATCCTAATAATTTTGAAAAGGTTGATGACATCCTAGATGTTTGGTTTGATTCTGGCTGTACTCATGCCTTCGTATTGGAAGATAATGATGAACCATGGCCAGCATCTCTTTATCTAGAAGGAACAGATCAACATAGAGGATGGTTTCACTCATCACTATTAGAGTCTTGTGGAACAAGAGGCACCGCTCCATATGAGTCAGTTTTGACTCATGGATTTGTTCTGCATGAAGATGGAGCAAAAATGAGCAAATCGTCAAATAATATTGTTTCCCCAGCTGAAGTGATTGAAAAATCAGGTGCGGATATTTTAAGGTTGTGGGTAGCTAATAGTGATTTTTCAGAAGATCTAAAAATTGGATCAGAAATAATTAAAAGCAATGTTGATACTTATAGAAGACTGAGAAATACCATAAGATTTATTTTAGGCAATTTATCTGACTTTTCAGAAGGTTCTTCATTGGAATACAGTGATCTTACTGATTTAGATAAATATATATTATCTCAATTAGCCATCTTAGAAAAAAATGTTTTAAGAAATTATGAAATTTTTGAATATCAGAAAGTATTCACTTTAATATTTAATTTTTGCACCAACGAATTGTCATCGTTTTATTTTGATATTCGAAAAGACTCTCTTTATTGTGACTCAAAGAGTTCAAAAATTAGACGTTCTACTCAGACTGTCCTTGATATTCTCTTTCATCATTTATTGAGATTATTAGCTCCAATTTTATGTTTTACAATTGAAGAAGCTTGGCAAAGCCGAATGGGATCTAACACTAGTATACACAATGAAAATTTCTGTTCGATTGATGAAACATGGATAAGAAATGACCTTGATGAGAGTTGGAGTTTTTATAAAAAATTAAAGAGGTTAATTAATGGAGCTATTGAAGTAGAAAGAAAAAATAAAACAATTGGATCTAGCCTTGAAGCCTCAGTAATTTTGTTCATTAATGATGATAAAAAAATTAATTTAGTAAATAACGAAATGGTTGAGCAAGTTTCAATTGTATCAAAGATAGAAATAAAAAAAGAAGGTTTACCCCAAAATTGTTATACTTTAGATGATGACAAATCTATTGGTGTAGCAGTTTCAAGAGTAGACGGCCATAAATGTGAACGCTGCTGGAAGTATTTTTCTAATCTTACAGATAACGTATGCATTCGCTGCAAAGAAGTAATTGAATAAATGCTGAGTAAAATTAGAAATTTCTCTTTCTTTATAATTCTTTTTGCCAGTATTGATCAAGCAATTAAATTTTATTTGATCAATATTTATAATATAGACACTAGTCATCTCAATTCTCAATTCATGGAAAAAATAAATGACTACTTTAACTTATATTTAATATGGAATAAGGGATTTGCTTTTGGCTTATTTCAAAATGATCTTCAATCAATTAATAACTTTTATATGATAATCATGCTTGTTTTGATTATTTTTTTATTTTTCTATGCAATAAAAATTAATAAAAAAATATATTATTTTGCGTTCAGTCTTATAATAGGAGGGGCGATTGGAAATTTAATCGATCGATTTTTATATCAGGCTGTATTAGATTTTATTGATATTCATTATATGAATTACCATTGGTATGTGTTTAATTTTGCTGATATAACCATCACAGTAGGATGTTTACTGGTTATTATTCTGGAATTATTTTCAGGTAAAAATAAAAAAGAAAATGCATAGATTATTAATATTACTAATACTAACAATTTTTTTAGTTGGATGTTCGTCAAATCAATCAAATGATTTTACATCCTTGAAACAAAGAGCGCTTGAAATACCGCCAGATTTTGAATTAACTCCACCTGGTGAAGGAGAAGAATTAGACATTGAGTCATCTGAAAGAGTTGAAAATGAAACTTCTGATATTGAATCATTGATCTTAGATAGTTCTAGCTCATCTGAAATAACTAAAGCCAATGATGAGGAAGTTGAGACTGGATCTCTAGAAGAGTTTATTGAAGATCAATTTTAAAAATCAAGATAAATGAAACAGATCAAAATTTAAATTATGGTTAAATGTTTTTATTATACACGTAAATGGTTTTATTGGGCTTATGGAGGAGGTTCAGTTTTAGTTCTCTCTCTCTGGATACAAGTTCAATTAACCGTTGCCATTAATACTTGGTACGGAGGGTTTTACGATTTACTTCAAAATGCTGAGAAATATTCTGATGATCCTCAAAGTGGAATTTCATTATTTTATGAAAAATTAATTTCTATAAAGTATTTTACACAAAGTGCATCCGTAGATCAAAGTACATCAGCAGAGCCTAGTTTCTTAGTTATCGCTATGCCATATGTTATTTTGGCAACTTTTACAGGCTGGTTTACTCGGATTTATGGATTGAGATGGAGAGAATCCATAACGTTTGATTATATTCCAAGATGGAGAAACGTTGAGGTAGAAATTGAGGGTGCTAGCCAGAGGATACAAGAAGACTGTAATCGTTTTGCAAGGATTGTAGAAAGTCTAGGTTTGCAAGCAGTTAGAGCAATTATGACTTTGATTGCATTTCTTCCTGTATTATGGACACTATCTGAAAGTGTGGATATTCCTATTTTAAGAGATTATGAAGGGTCTTTAGTTTGGACGGCATTATTGGTTTCTATTGGAGGGCTAATAATTTCTTGGTTTGTGGGAATAAAGCTTCCTGGTTTAGAATATAACAATCAAAAAGTAGAAGCGGCATTTAGAAAAGACTTGGTCCTAGGAGAAGACGATAAAACAAATTATGCTCAGCCAGAAAGATTATGGGAACTATTCCTTGGAATAAGGTTTAATTATCAAAGACTGTATATGCACTATGGATATTTTGATGTTTGGCAAAACAGTTATGGTCAATTTATGGTTATTGTACCTTATTTAATTGTAGGCCCAGGTTTATTCACTGGAGCAATAATGTTGGGAACAGTTGTTCAAGTTAGTAATGCGTTCCAAAGAGTGCATGGTAGCTTTGATCTATTTCTTCAAAATTGGACAACCATAACTGAATTAAGATCTATAATTAAACGACTTAGTGAGTTTGAGAAAAATTTATCTATTCATGATAAAGTCATTAGTGCATAGTTAGTTTCATGTCGGCATATGAAGCAATCAAGAAAAATATTTTGTCCAATAAATATCCTTTCTTAGATTATCAAAATCTTTTAAATGAGCATATTATGGAAAAAGATAAGCTTAATTTTGATTTTGAGAATTATATTATCGTTGGTATTGGAGGATCATCTCAGGGATCGAAAGCTGTTTCTCATATTTTAAGTCAAAAAAATATCTATTATTTTGATCATCTAAATGCTAAAAAAGTTGATAAAGTATTAAACTCAATTAATCATATTGATACTGGTTTTATTTTTATTTCAAAGTCAGGAAGTACATCAGAGGTATTGACACTATATGATTACATTTCTGAATTTTTTGGTGATGAATTAGATAAAACAAAAAATTTTTTAGCCATTACTGAAAATAATGATGCACCGCTCTATAGGTTTGCTACTCACTCTGGGTTTCATTGTATAGAGCATAATCCAAATATTGGAGGTAGATTTTCAATTTTTACTCACACCAGTATGATTCCTATTTCATTATTTTTTAACAACTATTTAGATATGTTTAAAGGATTTGAATCTGCTATATCTGATTTTCTTAATAAAGACTCAGTCAGTGATGATATGTCACCTGTTGATATAGCTTTTAAAAAACATAATTTGATACTAAGTGGAAAAAAAATTGATATTATTCTCTTGTACGGTGATGAACTTTATGAAATTGGAAATTGGATGAAACAATTATATGCTGAGAGTTTGGGTAAAAATGGATTTGGTTATCTGCCAGTAATCTCACAAATGACCCAGGATCAACATAGTGTTTTACAATTATACTTAGATGGTCCAAATGATAAATTTTATGAATTTTATAGTGCAAATTATCAGGAGAGTAATAATTTTATTGATCTAACGTTAGCAAATCATAAACAAGCAATGCTAAAGACTCTTGAAAATGAGAGTCTTCCAATCGTGAGAATTTCTGATTACTTTGTAGATAACGAACAATCAATTGGTTATCAATTAGGATATTTCTTCATTAGTTCAATCTTAGAAACTTTATTATTGGCTCATTTGGGTGGAGTTGATCCTTTTGGGCAAGATGCTGTTGAGAAACAAAAAAAATATTTAAAGTAGATATTACTTTATTTTAAAAAATGAAAATCTAGAATTTCCAAGATCTTTGGTTCTTATCAATTCGAGTTTATTATTTTCTAAGACCTTGCCCTCAATGCTTTGCTCGATAATAAAAATACAATTAATTGAGAAGCAATCAATCATACCTATTCTATCCATAAATTTAATATCGAGCCCTTTTTCATAAGGAGGATCAATATAAACAAGGTCAAACTTATCTTGAAAATCAATTGATTGAATCCTTAGAGCATCGATGTGATGAACTTCAGTTATATCAATAAAGTCTAATTTTTTTATGTTTTCATAAATAAGATCTATCATCATAGAGTCTTTTTCAAGCATCACAGATTTTTTGGCACCCCTAGATAATGCTTCAAAGGAAAAAGATCCAGTTCCAGCGAAGACGTCTAGAATTGTACATTGATGAAGCAAAAAACCTGTCTCAATGATACCATTTCCGTGCGCCAAGAGATTAAAAATAGTTTCACGATTTTTGTCAGAAATCGGTCGAGCAAATTGGTTTTTCTTTGTTATTAATTTATGACCTTTTTTATTTCCACTGATTATTCTCATTCTACTTTTTAATTATCTTAGCTTTAACGATCTTACCTTTTTGAATCTTCCCAAGTTTATATGGACCATAAGAAATTCGTATCAATCGAGTAACCGTCATATTAAATGACTCAAATATATTTCTTATTTCACGATTTTTTCCTTCTCTTAGAATCATTGTAATCCAAGTATAAGTGGGAGTACTACTATCAATTAATGCTAAAATTGGTTTATACTTAATCTTATTGATGAATAGTCCTTTTTTTAGACTTTTTATTATTCTTTCATCTACTTTTCCCTGAACTTTAACTTTATAAGATCTTTCGAAATTATTTTTTGGAAGCTCAAAGTATCTTTTAATATCCCCATTATTTGTTATTAGTAACAATCCCTCAGAATTATAATCTAATCTTCCAATAGAAATATATTTCTCAAATTTTTTAGGAATTAGATCAAAAATTGTTTTTCTGCCTTCAGGGTCTGAATGAGTAACTAGACATCCACGAGGCTTATTAAATATAAATATTTCATCATGAGTTTTATAATTGATTAGTTTTTTATCTAATAAAATTTTATTTGATGCATTAACATTAATATTAGGACGGTCAATTATTTTTCCATCAATCCTTATTCTCCCTTCAATTATAAGCTGTTCAACTTGCCTGCGTGAGTACTGAGATGACCTAGCAATCACCTTACTTATACGTTCTGAATTATTTTTATTTTTCATATAATTTTTATATCTATATATTATTTCAGAAAGAAAGTTTAAATTAAATACATGGCCAAAAATTCTCCGATGAATTTAGCAATAGAACTGGCATTGAAGGGAAAGAAATGTGGAGAAATACCAGTTGGGTGTGTTATCCTTAATAAGGATGGAGAAGTACTAGCCCAAGCTCATAATACGGTTGTGAATGAATTTGACCCACTTGGTCACGCAGAAATTAATGCTATTCGAGAAGCATGTCAGAAAATAAATAGTGATCGACTTATTGATTGTAGTCTTTATGTTACCCTAGAGCCATGCATCATGTGCGCAGCTGCAATATCTCGATCAAAAATAAAAAAAATATATTTTGGTGCTGACGATTTGAAATTTGGTGCTATAAATGGTACCATTAATTTTTTTCAGTCAAAGAATTGCAATCATGTGCCTGAAATATACGACAACATTTCAAAATCTGATTGTGAAAAAATGATAAACGATTTTTTTAAGGAATATAGGTAAATGACGATTTCAGAAAAAGCTAAAGTGACAACAGAGCGTCTTGAAAAATTTATGGATAAGCATGTTTATCCTAACAATAGTACATATCATCAACAAATTGAAGATTTTGGAGATAACCGTTGGCAAGTTGTACCTATAATTGAAGACCTTAAAGAAGAAGCTAAGAAGGAGGACCTTTGGAATCTTTTTCTTCCTGAGAGCGACTTAGGCCATGGACTTACTAATGCTGAATATGCCCCAATGTGTGAAATTATGGGAAGAGCAATGTGGTCAGCAGAAGTATTTAATTGTTCAGCGCCTGATACTGGTAATATGGAAGTATTAGTTAGATACGGAACTGATGAACAAAAAAAGAAATATTTAGAGCCCTTGCTTGAAGGTAAGACAAGATCAGCTTTTGCGATGACAGAGCCAGCAGTAGCATCTTCAGATGCAACAAATATTACAAGTGAAATTAAAAAAGATGGAAATCAATACGTTTTAAATGGCACAAAATGGTGGACTTCTGGTGCAATGGACCCAAGATGCGCATTTTATATTTTTATGGGTAAAACTGACCCTGACAATCCTGATAAGCATAAGCAACAATCAATGATCCTTGTTGATAAAGATTCTCCAGGTATAAAAATAAAAAGACATCTACCAGTATTTGGATTTGATGATGCACCCCACGGTCATGCTGAAATAGAATTTAATGATGTAAAGGTACCTCCAGAAAATATGCTACTTGGTGAGGGTAGAGGATTTGAAATTGCGCAAGGAAGACTCGGACCAGGTAGAATTCACCATTGCATGAGAACAATTGGATTAGCTGAAGTTGCACTTGAAGCAATGTGTAAAAGACTAATGTCTAGAAAAGCTTTTGGAAAAGAAGTTGTAAGACACTCGGTTTGGCAAGAAAGAATTGCAGATGCGAGAATCAATATTGAAATGACAAGATTACTTACTTTGAAAGCTGCCTCGATGATGGACAAAGTAGGAAACAAGATTGCTAAAAATGAAATAGCAATGATCAAGGTCGCAGCTCCTAATATGGCATTAAAAATAATTGACGATGCAATACAAGCATATGGTGGAGCAGGTGTTACAACTGATCCAAGATTAGCTCAGGCATATGCCGGCATGCGAACACTTAGACTTGCTGACGGTCCTGATGAAGTGCATCGATTGTCAATTGCTAGAAATGAGCTTAAAAAGTACCTTTAATTTGTCTAAAAAAAAGGAAATATCAATTAAGGATAAGTATAGCCGGTTTGTAAAGAACAATACTTTTGATTCTTATTGGGATGAGTATCATCATCTTGAAGATCTATCAATGAGTGAGTCAATCAGACAAAAACAAGAAAGATTAAAAAAGTTAAAATCTAAATAACGGTGTCTAGATAAGAGATAAGTCGATTTACTTCTTCTAAATTATTGTAATGTACCATTGAAACCCTGACGACACCATCGTTTGGCTCAATGCCTAGTCCATGAAGACAGCGCCAAGCATAAAACTCTCCATTACGAATACCGATATCATTTTTACCAGCACCTAAAGCAATATCTTTTGAGCTAATTCCATTAACAGTAAAAGATAAAGTAGGCATCCTTATATCTCTTGAATGAGATTGACTTCCAATAATTCTTACATTCTTTTTACTTTTAAGAAATTCAAGTAAAACCTTTATTAATTTCTCCTCATGACCATGGATAAGTTGAAAGATCTTTTTTCCTTTTTCATGAAGACTAATGCCATTTTCATTGAAATGATGATTGTATAAATCTTCATAGTAATCTGTCAGTCCTGAAAGGCATGCTAGTTCTTCATGATTTGGACCTCCAGGATTGAGAGTGTAAGGAACTTCTGCAGACAAAAATTCATGATTTAAATTTTTTGTTTTTTGAAGTAATTCTTTTTTTCCATACAGAAGAGCAAGATGAGGACCATAAGTTTTGTACAAACTAAAGCTATAAAAATCGACATCAATATTTTTTAAGTCTGCAAGGTCATGAGCCATATAGGCAACTCCATCACCAACTACTTTTATATTTCTCTCATGAGCAATTTTAGTTATTTCATGTAGATTATTAATTGAAGCTACAATATTAGAAGTATGGCAAACACATATAAATTTTGTTTTATTGCTTATTATTTTCTTCAATTCTTCAATTTCGAGTTCAGCGGTTTCTGTGTTAAATTTCCATTCTTTAATAATGACTCCTCTTTCAGCAAGCTTTCTCCACGCACCAATATTTGCTTCATGATCTTGATTAGTGACAATAATTTCATCTCCCTCATTTAGCCAATTCTGGATTGCATTTGATAATAAAAACATATTCATTGTTGTCGAGGGACCGATAATAAATTCATCTTTAGAAACATTTAATAACTCAGCAATCTTTGCTAGGCTTTGGTCCATCTCTTCACCAGCTTCTATTGAAGGACCAAAATCACCATAAGGCTGAACTTTTTTAGTAATCATAAAGTCATTCAATTTTTCAATTAATTGTTTAGGAACGTAGGTTCCTCCTGCATTTTCAAAGAATGCAAAATTTGCTGTTTTTGGATTTTGAAAAGCAGGAAATTGTTTCCTAACAAAATCTATATCAAGAGTATTTGTCATTAATTATTTAATGCCTCTTACTATATCCCAACCTATCTTACCTAAGATTGGGACAAAAGCTTCATAGTTTTTTGCTTCAGAACTTGAAGCTGTTCCATCTCTAACTCTACCAACTATTCCCTGAGCAATACCAGCTAATCTAAAAATATTATAAGCCATATAGAAATCCCAATTCTCAATTTTATTTCTGCCAGTTTTTTTATAGTATAGTTCTGAATATTCATCTTCGGATGGAATATTTAGAGACTTTAAGTCTGCTCCAAGCATGCCTAATCCTTTTGCGGCCGCAGGTAATCTCCATGACATCATATGATATGTAAAATCTGCAATTGGATTTCCTAATGTTGACAATTCCCAATCTAGGATAGCTTTCACTTGATGTGTTTCTGGATCAAAAATCATATTATCTAATCTAAAATCACCATGAACTATTGAAGTTTCCTCTTCCAAAGGAATATTTTTTGGAAGCCAATCTATAAGTTCGTTTATTTCTCCAATTTCTTGAGTTTCAGAGTCCTTATATTGCTTAGTCCATCTATATATTTGTCTCTGCATGTAGTTTTCGTGTTTTCCATAGTCGCCTAAATTTATTTTCTCAAAATTGACGTTATGTAATTTTGAAATTGTATCATTCATAGACAGATAAATGTCTCTTCGTGCAACTTCATCTAGATTTGGCAATATTAGCTCCCAATATATATTTCCTTTCACATGGTCCATTAAGAAAAATTTAGTACCTACAACATCTTCATCATCACAATAGCCATAAGTTCTAGGCACAGGAACATCAGTTTGACTCAGCGCTGTTATAACTCTGTATTCACGATCTACTGCGTGAGCAGATTTTAATAATTTTCCTGGAGGTTGACGTCTTAAAACAAAGTCTCCTTGATTAGTAGCGATCATATATGTTGGATTTGACTGACCTCCTTTAAATTGCTTTATTTCATTTATGAAAATTTCATCACCAAAAATATTTTTGAGATATTCTTCAAGGTTTGATTGATTAATTGATAGCTTTTTATCAACTTCTTTAGTCCCTGAAAATATTTGATCTCTAGTGTTCATTTTTTAGTGCTTTATGACCTATGTCATTTCGATAATAACATTCATTCCAATCTATCTTTTTAATTTCATTATATATTGTACTCAGAGCAGACCGCAAAGATTTATCTTTTGCAGTTATTGATAAAACCCTGCCTCCATTTGCTAAAATTTTTTCATCAGACTCAACTGTTGCCGCATGGAATACCTGAAGGCTCTGACTAGTCTTTATTTTTTCAAGTCCTTTAATTTCAGTGTCTTTTATAAATTCTCCAGGATATCCTTTTGAAGCAAGAACTACGGTAGCACAATCTTCATCGTACCAATCACAATCATAGTCATTTATTGATCCATTGATTGAATACATTATTAGATCTATTAGATCTGATTTTAGACTCATCATTAAAACTTGGCATTCTGGATCTCCAAATCTTATATTGTATTCAACTAATTTCGCTTTTTCATTTTCAATCATTAGTCCAGCATAAAGAATACCTTTAAATGGGTGACCTTTATCAAACATTGCTTTGAGAGTTGGCTTTATGATTTCGGCATCCACTTGTTTTTTTACTTTTTCAGTAAATACTGGCGCTGGCGAATAAGCGCCCATTCCCCCTGTATTAGGTCCAGTATCATTTTCACCAATTCTTTTGTGATCTTGAGCACTTATTAGTGAAATAAAATTTTTACCATCTGAGCAAATAAAATAACTTGCCTCTTCTCCATACATAAATTCCTCAATAACTACATCCATATTTGCACCAAATTTAGCATTGAAAATATCTTGTACTGCTATGCTAGCAGTTTTAAAATCTTCAGCAATTGTTACCCCCTTGCCAGCAGCTAATCCATCAGCTTTAATTACAATTGGATAACTCTGTGTCTCTAAATATTTAATTGCGTCATCAGAATTTTGAAATTTTTCATATTGGGCAGTGGGTATTCTATGTTCGTTACATAGATCTTTCATAAAACTTTTTGATCCTTCAAGTTGAGCGGCAAACTGATCTGGGCCAAAAATTTTAATTTTTCGAGAAGTAAAGAAATCTACTATGCCGTTTACTAATGGTACCTCAGGACCAACGATGATAAGATCAATAGCCTTTTTTATTGCAAAACTAAATAATTCGTCAAAATCATTTGTATCTACAATATGACACTCAGCTAGCTGAGAAATCCCATAGTTTCCAGGTATTGCATATAGCTTAGATAATTTTGAACTTTGATGGACTGCATAGCAAATAGCATGCTCACGTGCGCCACCTCCAATAACTAAAATATTCATATAAATAAACTTAACTTTAATAATATCATAACATAGTTTAAATTATCAAAAATGGTTAAAGAAAATATTCCTGAATACTCTGTTACTGAAATTTCTAAATCAATTAAACAAGTTTTAGATGATACTTTTGGTTAT
>CACIBF010000009.1 GCA_902584815.1 uncultured Pelagibacteraceae bacterium | reverse complement strand
TTACGGTCTCTGCAATATTTGATAAGATTGCTGATGAATAACCTGTAGAAGAACCTATTATAAGAACAGTGTCACTTGAATTAAAATTAGCCAAGGAAATTATTTTTGCTATCAAACTAGGTTTTAATAAAAAACGATCATTGCCAAGTTCAATATTCTTTTCTAAATATGCAAAATTCTTAAGTTCTAATGGAACAAATTGATCCCTTGGAATCGATAAAAATGCATCCATTACCTGTTTACTTATATTGCCTAAGGGCTTAATTTGTCCTTCAACCATATTTTTATTTAAATCCATACAATTCTTATAATCATTCATACGTTAAGATCAATTAATGATTATTTCTTAATCAATTATCTTTCTAATAAACAATAACTTATATATATTGTCGCTCTAATGGCCACGTGGCGGAATGGTTACGCAGAGGACTGCAAATCCTTGTATCCCAGTTCGATTCTGGGCGTGGCCTCCATTAAATATTAAATTTTTCTAAGGCTGAACGAAGCTTTTCTGCTTGATCAGGCCTTATCCAAGAATGAAAGTTTTTGATCATGGCTGGTGAGAAATTCGGCATCTTTTCAAATATTTTCTTTTTGTATGTATCGCTTATTTTATTTTTTTTATCTAATGAAGCAAGTGCCGCTATGTAAGATTGAGGGTAGTCAGGCTGGATTCTTACAATCTCTTTAGAAATTTTTCTTGCTTCTTCAATATTGTCATCATTAAAATTAAATCTCCACATTTCATAAAGGGTTCTCCATTTTCCATATTCATCTGTATTTAGATCGAGAGCTTTATTAATTTCTATATAAGCTCGTTTCTTTTCATCTATTTGGTAGAGGCTGGATGCGAATAGTCTCCTTGCATGTGCAAATTTCTTTTCAGCTTGAAAAGAATTGTATGAATGATTTAAAGATAAATCGTAGTTTGCACTATAGTAATAAGATAGACCAAATGCGAATTGACATAAATAATTTTTATCATTCATAGATACAGCACTTCTTGCAATATTATATAATGTTTTTCTAACTTGATTGGGATCTCTAACATTAAACATCCATAATTTATCAGCATAGTTCATTGCAATTTTAGAAATCGTTATTGCTAAATCTTCTTTTGGTATAGAATTACTAAGAGTATCAAAAGCTGATTTAGTAAGAAGGAAAGTTATTGTTCTTTTATCTTTTTGATTTTTAGATCGCTTAATAACATTTTTTTCTTCTAAGTATTTTAGCCTTCTCCATAATGTTCTCTCAGGAGATTGAGTAAAATAATGGATGTCATAAAATGAAAGTCCTTTTAAAAAATTAATATATAAACGAAAAACTATTTCTAAGTCTAAGATACTATTTAATGAAAGTGATTTTAAGACTTTAAATAACCCCCCATATAAAAAACTAAAAACAGCTTCATCTAAAAGGTTTACATTACTAGATTGGTTATCACTTCGACCGAATCCAAACTCGTAAATATTGTCTTTCTGTACTACCATTTTTCTAATGTATATTATTAAAGTAAATCTGGATAAATTGAATAGTTTTTGCTATAAATCGGTACTCTTCCCCAGTAGCTCAGTTGGTAGAGCAAGCGACTGTTAATCGCTTTGTCGCTGGTTCGAGTCCAGCCTGGGGAGCCAATTATAATATCTGACTTAAGAACATTTTTGTTCTCTCACTCTCAGGATTATTAAAGAAATCATCAGGACTTTTTGCTTCAACTATTTGACCTTCATCCATAAAAATAATTTTATCTGCAACTTCTTTTGCAAAACCCATTTCATGGGTTACAACAATCATCGTCATTCCGCCCTCAGCCAGTCCAACCATCACATCTAGTACTTCTTTAATCATTTCAGGATCCAAGGCAGATGTAGGTTCATCAAATAACATTATTCTAGGTTCCATACACAATGCTCTAGCAATAGCTGCTCTTTGTTGCTGACCTCCAGATAATTGACTTGGATACTTATAGGCCTGGTCGTCAATTTGAACTCTTTTTAAATATTCCATTGCTTTATCAATCGCCTGAGCTTTTGGAGTTTTTCTTACCCAAATGGGAGCAAGAGTTACATTGTCTAGAATAGATAAATGTGGAAATAAATTAAATTGTTGGAAGACCATTCCAACTTCACCTCTTATACGTTCTATGCTTCTACTATCATTAGTGAGCTCAGTTCCTTCAACTATAATTTCACCCCTTTGATGCTCTTCAAGGCGATTAATGCATCTAATAAGTGTAGATTTACCTGAACCTGATGGACCACAAATAACAATTTTTTCACTTTTATTCACTTTGAGGTTTACATCATTCAGCACATGTAAATCACCAAACCACTTATGAACATTATTCATTTCTATCATTAATTCAGTTGTCATTATCTACCTTCCTGTATCTAATTTTTTTTCTAAATTTTGACTATATCTACTCATTCCAAAACAAAATATCCAGAATATGACTGCGGCAAATACATATCCCTCATGTGAAAACCCAAGCCAGTCTGGATTAGTACCAACAAATTGAATGATACCAAGAAAATCAAATAATCCTATCACTAAAACTAGAGTTGTATCTTTAAATATAGCTATAAAGCTTCCAATAATTGCAGGTATAACCATTTTTAATGATTGAGGAAGTATTACTAGTGCCATCATTCTCCAATAGCTTAATCCCATTGCTTGAGCGGCTTCATACTGCCCTTTTGGCATAGCCTGCAAACCCCCTCTTACAACTTCAGCAAGGTAAGCTGCTGAAAAGAACATTACACCTATCAAAGCCCTTATTAACTTATCAAAGTTTACCCCTTCTGGCATAAATAATGGAAACATGTTTGATGCCATAAACAAAACAGTTATTAAAGGAACCCCTCTCCAAATTTCAATAAAGATTGTCGAGAGCAATGAAACAACCGGTAGTTTGGATCTTCTTCCAAGAGCAAGCATGACACCTATTGGTAGAGATAAGACAATCCCCACTCCTGCAATTACAAGTGTTAGAAATAACCCTCCCCATAATCTAGTCTCAACCGTCTCTAGTCCAAAGCCTCCTGAAAACATGACAACAGACAAAATAGGAAATAAAATAAGTAAAAAAGAACCTACCCAACCTTTATATTTTAAATTTGGTATTAAAATATAAATTCCACAAACCAAAAGAACAAAATACATTGAATTAATTCTCCATAATTCCTCTGACGGGTATAATCCATAAAAAATAAGTTTTAAGTTTTCTTTGATGAATATCCAACAGGCGCCTTCTTTTGAACATTCTTGTTTTGTTGAGCCTACAAAACTTGCATCAATAAAAGCCCATGAAATGAATGAAGGTATAATAGAATAGAGAATATAAATACCTAGCAAGGTTAATATTGTATTTGACCATGAAGAGAATAAATTTTTACGTAACCATCCAATTATTCCAATGCTTGCGATTGGGGGTTTTGTAACTTCAATACTATCTTTTATTTCAGTATTCATATCTATCTTTCCGCCACTCTCATAAATCGGTTAAAGAGATTCATGATTATTGAAGTCATCAAGCTTAAAAATAAATATACGCCCATTACCATGCCAATTATTTCAATAGCCTGACCAGTCTGCATTAATGCTGTTCCTGCAAAAACTAAAACCAAATCAGGATATGCAATAGCAGCAGCTAGAGATGAGTTTTTAGTTAAATTTAAGTATTGATTTGTTAGAGGAGGAACAATAACACGAAGAGCTTGAGGTATAATTACTAACCTTAAAATTTGATTGGGGTTTAACCCAAGTGAACGAGCAGCTTCTGTCTGCCCCAATGATACTGCTTGAATCCCTGCTCTAACAACTTCGGCTATAAATGATGCTGTATACATTGATAAAGCAAAAGTTAAGGCAACTAATTCAGGTATTAACTTAATACCACCTTTAAAATTAAAACCTTTGAGTTCTGGATAATCAAATGTAACGGGGAATCCTGTTGCAAGCATACTTAAAAAAACAAATGATATAAGGAGTCCAATCGAAGAATAGAACACTGGAAATGTTTGTCCTGTCGTATTTTGTCTCTGTTTGGACCATACAGCAATACCGATGCTAATCAATATGGCAGCTATAAAACTATATAAGATTAGTGTTCCACCTTCACCAAAAACAGGATCTGGTATAAACAATCCTCTATTGTTTAGAAAAAATGAGTCTGCGAATTCCAAACTTTGTTTTGGTTTCGGTAATGCTCTAAGTACTGCAAAATACCAAAAGAAGATTTGAAGGAGCAAAGGAATATTTCTCAGAATTTCAATATAGGCTTCAGCTAATTTGGCAATCAGCCAATTTGATGATAAACGAGCAATTCCAACTGCAAATCCTACAATCGTTGCAACGAATATTCCTAATCCAGCAACCAATAGTGTATTTAATAAGCCAACTATAAATGAGTCAAAATATGTTGATGTAGGAGAGTACTCAATAAGAGTCATCTGAATATCAAATTGAGCTTCAACGCCTAAAAAATGAAATCCACTTGCAAGGCCCCTGGCAACCATATTCCTTGCGGTATTATCAACAATATAAATGATGGCTAAAATGACTAGGCCTAAAGTAACAATTTGATAGAAAATTCCTTGAATGCTTCTATTAAAAAGAATGTTACTTAGACTTAAATTTCTATCTTGCATACCCTAACCTATACAATAGAAAGTTCAAATTTTGTATAAAAAAAAGGGAGTCAAATTACAATGACTCCCTTTAATTTTTTTTTATAAGATCTGCAGATTATCTAGCAGGAGGTGCGTATAAAACTCCACCATTCTTATAAGAAGCATTTGGAGAACCAGCTCTTGCTAGTCCAACAGGTGTGTTAGCACCAACGTTAGCTTCATAGATATCACCGTAGTTTCCTACTTGAGAGATAATATCGTATGACCAGCTATCACCAAGATTTAACGCTGCGCCGTTTCCACCTTCTTTTCCACATAGTCTAGCTACAACTGGATTTCCAGTTGTTGCACATGTAGATGAAGCACTTCCTTTATCAAGACCGAACTCTTCAGCTTCAATCATAGCATTAAGAGACCATCTAACGATGTCAGCCCAATCGCCGTCACCTTCTCTAACAACAGGTCCTAAAGGCTCTTTAGAAATTGTTTCAGGTAAAACAACATGAGCATCTGGATCAGCAAGCTTAGTTCTTTGAGCTGCTAGACCAGATTTATCAGTTGTATATGTGTCGCAACGACCTTCGTCATAAGCATTTACAACTTCATCAGCTTTCTCAAAAACAACTGGCTCGTAAGACATGCCATTTGCTCTAAAGAAGTCAGCCATGTTTAACTCTGTAGTAGTTCCAAGGTTTGTACAAACACTTGCACCATCTAATTCCATTGCACTTGTAATTCCTGAGTCACTTCTAACCATGAAGCCTTGTCCATCGTAGAAATTCACACCAGCGAACTCAAGACCGATTTGTGCATCTCTTGATAGAGTCCAAGTTGTGTTTCTTGATAACACATCAATTTCACCAGACTGAAGAGCTGTAAATCTTTCTTTAGCTGTTAATGGAACGTATTTTACGTTATCTGGAGTTCCGAAAATTGCAGCTGAAACAGCACGACATACGTCTACATCAATACCACTCCAGTTACCATCAGAGTCCGGGTTAGAGAAACCAGGTACACCCTGACTTACTCCACAATTAAAAAATCCTTGGCCTTTTACTGTATCTAAAGTACCAGCAGTTGCTGCTGAAACTGTAAATAAAGAAATAATAGCACTAAGGATCGTAAGTTTTCTTATGATCATATTAATTAATCCTTCTTTTAATTTAATTAAATAGAAGGCAGTATAAACACAAAAAGTGAGTGAAATGAAACTAAAAATTTCTATGATATTTGATACTATATATTGTTAGTGTGGATAAGTTTTATACAACTTATCGTCCTACAGTTATTCTTATATCAACGTCTTTCATGTCGTAATCTACTAATGATTTTGCATAATCAAATTCTTCATCAGTTAATTGAACAATTAAATCGTCTATGCCCTCTTGCCCAGCTGCGCATAATGATGAAACATTACATTGAAGGTACCATCTTACTGACTGAACTATATCTTTCTTAACTCCGTCTCCTCTTTCATACATATTAGCAATATTATACTGTGCCTCTGGCACTCCTCTTTTTGCTGCATATAGATAAAATTCAGCTGCTTTCTTATAATTAGTTCGAATAAATGGATAATCATCATAGAATTCACCAAGAGCATAAGCTCCTCTTGCATCACCCTCACGGTATAATTCTTCAAAAATTTTTTTTGCTTTTTTATAATTTGAAAACTTTTTATTTATTATACAAAAGTCATCTATTTGACATAAACCAATTTGAGCAGCATCACTATAAAGCATGCCTAGTATATATTTTGCAGAAAGACTTCCATTATTTGACTCATCTTTCCACTTCGCAATCCCTTCTGCTTTATTGCCACTCATATATAAATCATAAGCAGTATCCGCAAAGACATTTGGGGAAATTAAAAGAACTATTAATAGTAAAAATTTTTTCATCATAATGGCGCGCCCTCGAGGAATCGAACCTCGGACCCACTGCTTAGAAGGCAGTTGCTCTATCCCCTGAGCTAAGGGCGCATTTATTTAAAATTATCCGCGTATGATTTACTTATAATTCTTCTGTTCGAAGATTCAAGAACATCATAATCCAATTTATGCCTTTCAGCATAATTTATTGCTTTTTCCTTAGATGAAAAAAATAAATTAATCTGTGACTTGGTAGTGGCTCCACCATTCCAGCCTATTAGAGGATCTTTTGTTTGATGAGATCCGTCATCTATTATCAGCTTCCATGATTTTTCTTTTGCTCTTCCTGATTGCATTGCAGTTTTAGAAGGTCTAAATATTTTAGCTTTCATATTTTTTTATTTATCCATCTAGGCTCATTAGAGGTGCGTATAGATCAGGTCTTCTATCTCTAAAGATACCCCAAGTTCTTCTAAATGACTCTGCTTCATCTAAGTTTATACTTGCAACAAGCACTTCTTCTTTATCCCTACTTCCTTCTGCAAGCATATCGCTTTTATAGTCAGTAATAAATGAACGACCATAAAAGAAATTATTACATGTATCGCCCGACTCTGTTCCAATACGATTTGAAGCAACTATAGGAACTTGATTACATGCTGAGTGTCCGATCATGGCTCGTTGCCACATATCAGAACTATCATAATCATCTTCACTATCTGGCTCACCGCCTATTGCAGTTGGATAAAAAATAACCTCAGCACCTTGAAGAGACATTATTCTAGCTGCCTCAGAAGACCATTGATCCCAACAAATTCCAACTCCAATTTTTGCAAAACTTGTATCCCAGACTTTGAATCCAGTATCTCCTGGATTGAAATAAAATTTTTCTTGGTATCCAGGTCCATCAGGAATATGAGATTTACGATAGTTACCTAAAATAGATCCATCTGCATTAATAATTGCTACCGAATTAAAATAAGCCTTATTTGACTTTTCAAAATAGCTAATAGGTAAAACCACATTGTGTTCTTTTGCTACTTTTGACATTGTATTTAAAATTGGATGGCCATCAAATGGCATCGCTAAATCAAAATACTGATCTTTTTGATCTTTACAAAAATAGACATTCCCGAATAATTCTTGGATAAGAATAATATTCGCTCCTTCTTTTGAAGCTTTGGTAATTAATTCGATTGCTTTATCGACATTTTCATCTGTATTTTCTGAACAAGCCATTTGAGTAGCGGCAACTTTTATTTCTCTCATAAGTGACCTTTCGGTTGTTGTTGGGTAATACAATGTACATTACCTCCACCCATATGTATATCATGACCATCAATGCAAACAATTTTCCTATCTGGGAAAGCAGACTTAATTTGATTTACAGCAGCCTCATCTGCCTTTGTATCATTATAAATAGGCATAATGATTCCACCATTAGCTATATAGTAGTTAATATAAGAACAAGGCTCATCACTACCGGGTACAAGTCTTTGGTATGACATTTCAATTTCAATAACTTTAAGCCTATTGCCCTTAGAGTCTGTTGATGTCTTAAGCGTCTCTAAATTTTCATTTAATATTTCATAATAAGAATCATTTTTATCACTACACACCATTGCAGAAACGATACCTGGTTCTGTAAAACATGCTACATTATCTATATGACCATCAGTTCCTTCATCAGTTCCATGCTTTAACCAAATTACCTTATTAATACCAAAATACTCTTTTAGATTTTTTTCTATTTCTAATTTAGATAATGATGGATTTCTATTTTTATTTAATAAGCACTGCTCTGTGGTCAATAAAGTTCCTTCTCCATCGACATGAATGGATCCACCTTCTAAGACCATATTATTTTTAAAATACTCTGCTTTAGACTCATTGATCATAAACTTTGCAACTTTATCATCCAATTCAAAATTAATTTTATATCCCCAACAATTAAAATCAGAATCAACTCCACCCAGCTTACCATCCTTATCCAATAAAAATATTGCTCCAGAGTCTCTAGCCCACGCATCATTTAATTCAAGAGGTAGAACTTGTATGGAAGGATTTAATAAACTTTGAGCACTAGAAATGTTATCTGGATGGACTATCATTTTTAACTTTTCAAATTTAGAAATGGTATTTGCGACATTTGCCCATGCTACTCTTGCTTTCTCTAAGTCGAAGTGAGCCCAAGATTCAATCTCAGCGTAGTCTCCAGTCACATCGGTTGGCCATTGCATCCAGCAGCAGTCGTGACTGTGCCATTCAGCTGGCATTTTAAAATTTTTATCAATAGGTTTATTCATGTTGTCAACTTAACTAATGATGGTCGGGGCGGCAAGATTCGAACTTGCGACCCTCTGGTCCCAAACCAGATGCGCTACCAGGCTGCGCTACGCCCCGAAAACTGAATGAATGTATATAATATCAAATGATACTGCAATCAATTTAATTAGGTTTAAAAAAATCTAAAATAATCTTGTTTACCTCTTCTGGCTTCTCTTGCTGAAGCCAATGACCTGCACCTTTAATAATTTTGCTTAATTCAAGTTTAGAGTAGTTGTTCTTATCGATTGGCGCCCAAGCACTTACAGGATCGTCTTCCCCACATAGAAAACATGTTGGAACATTAATTTTTAATTGATGAGTATCTTTGGTTATCTCCCAATTGCGGTCTATATTTCTGTACCAATTTATTGGTCCTCTCATACCTCCATTTTGAAATCTACTGAGATAATAATTAAAATCTTCTTCAGTTAACCATTTAGGAATCTTATCAAATGAGCCAATTGACTTGAGAAAAGTCATATCTTTTGTAAGAGGTTTAGGTTGAAATGTTTCAGATGAAGAGCCATCAGATTGTAATGATCCATATATGTTCATCAATGATGACTTCATATCTTTTTCCAATTCTTTTTCTACTATCCCCTCATTTTGAAAATATAACATATAAAAAAAGTAATCCTTAAAAAGAAACTTCATTGTTTCAATTGGAGAACTTTGTGAAACCATATAGGGTACGCTCATACCACAAGCTTTTATAACTCTCGACTCAAAATCTAAACATGTGTTCCAAACTACCGGTGCTCCCCAATCATGTCCCATCAAATAAAAATTTTCTGCTTTTAAATAATCCGCGGTCGCGATTAGATCTGATGTTAGTTTCTTAATATCATAATCAGTAATTGTATGAGGCTTTGATGAGTCTCCGTATCCTCTCATGTCTAATACGGCTACTGAAAATCCATTAGCTACTAGAAACTTAATCTGATGTCTCCAGGAATACCATGACTCAGGCCAACCGTGCGCCATAATTACTAATGGTCCAATCCCGTCACAATAAACATTAAGATAGATTTCATTATTTTTTATTAATTTAAAATTATCTAAATTAAAATCTTTTAACATTATGAAGGATCTTGAGTTCCGTGATTTTTTAAAATTTTAAAAATTCCGTCAGCATTAAAAATTAATGAGTCATTTATATATAAATTACACTTCATAAAAATAATAGACTTGGTTGCTCTGGTAATCTCAGCAAATCCATAAACCCACGAACCTAATGGAGCTGGTGCTAAAAAATTACCACTCAATTTAGCAGTTAAGCACGGAAGCTTATGTGTTTTCCATGCTGTGTATCCCATTATCCCATCTGCAAAGGCTATATGAGTTCCCCCATGAGCAATACCGGCTTTGTTTGAATTTTTTTCAAGAACTTTAAACCCTTTATAAACGATACCGTCTTTTTCAGCATAATAGATGAATTCATTATTTTTAGAAAAAGGTCCTGGATCCTCATCAATCTTATAATTTTCGATATTTGATAAAAATTTATGGTCCATTCACATTTATTATATTTAATTAATACATTTTTAGCATATATTAATACCACTGGGGAGCTTAAATGCTGAGAGGTTTATATATAAACGACCCGTAACCTGATCTAGATAATGCTAGCGGAGGAGACTATGATCAAAAATATTATAATCATAACTTTATTTACTTTATCGAGTCATCTGAATGCCAAGGAGACTCTTATTATTGGAACATATGACTCTTTTTCATCTGAATGGGGACCAGGTCCAGAGATAGAATTAAAATTTGAAGAAATATGTAACTGTGATGTTCAATACGTTGCTACTAATCAAGCTGGTTCATTAAATAGTAATATTTTTAAAAAAGGAAAAGATATTCTTCTTGGAGTGGAAGTGAATGATTTTAAAGAGGGAGATTCAGATTATTGGGCAAGATATGATTATGGATATTTTGCATTTATTTTTAATAAAGATAAAATTGAAAATCCTCCGAATTCTTTTCAGGAACTTGCTTCAAATAATAATTTAAAGATAGTGGTTCAAGATCCAAGAACAAGCCCTGTAGGACTTGGTTTGTTAAGATGGATGAAGAAGATTTATCCTGAATCATTTATTGAAAATTTTAAGTTACTTAATGACCAAATAATTACATATACGCCCGGTTGGTCAGAGGCATATGGCATGTTTCTTGATAATAAAGCAGATCTTGTTTTGAGTTATAGTACATCACCATTTTATCATCAAGAATATGAGGATGAATATAAGTATGAAGCATTAATATTTGAAGAGGGTCATTTAATAACTGAGGAGTTAATTTTAGTAAACAAAGATGTTAAAAATTTTGATTTAGCAAAATCATTTGTTGACTTTGTGCTGACAGAAAATATTCAAAAGATTATATCCTCTAAAAATATAATGTATCCCGTTGATAAAAATGCTATGCCCAAAAAAATGAGTCAACTGGAAGTGCCAATTAAATTAGAGGCAAAAGAATTGGATACAGCAAAACTAATATCCGAATGGCTTAAAGCATCAATAGACTAATTGAGAAATTTTTTTTCTAATTTTTGTTTTCTAGTTATCATTTTAAGTATAATTCTTCCTATAATAAGTGTTCTTTTTTATTTTGATTTCACTAAAAAATTTATTCTTTCAGAATATCTTTTCTCAATAAGTTTCTTTACTTTATATCAATCTATTCTATCGGCAATTTTGACGATTTTATTGGGTTCATTGTTTGCTCACCTTCTTGTTAAACATAATTATATTTATGGTGTACACATGGTAATTGACTCTCTTTCAATAATGTTTGTATTGCCAACGATCATATCTGTATTGGGGATAGTTTTATTTTACGGTGATATTTTTAGTATCTATGGCTTACACGGAATTTTAATAGCTCATGTAGTACTGAATGTTCCGCTTGTAACTCGGGTCCTGATTCAAAGTTTAAATGATATAAGCCCAAATGAAAAAAGCCTAGCAAGGCAGATGGGGCTAGGCCATCTAGGGTTTTTTTTTGCTAGTGAATGGCCAATAATAAAAAAAAATATTCCAAGTTTATTCGTCTTAATTTCCTTTATCTGTTTTGTAAGCTTCACACCAATTTTAATATTAGGTGGAGGACCAAAATATTCAACTATCGAAGTTGCAATCTATCAATCAGTTATATTTCTCAATGATTATAACCAAGCTGTTATTCTTTTAATAGTTCAAATTCTAATTTGCAGCACTATATTTATTTTTTTCTTTAAAAGTTTTAAAAGTAACAATTTTATATTGGATGATAGGCGCAGAAGTATAAATAATATTTCATATTCTTTTAAATACCTGTTTGATTATATATTAATATTAATATTAATAATTTTTATTTTTTCACCTGTACTTTATATAATTGTAAAGGGAATAAATGATAAGCTTATCTTGGTGATACAGAGTAACTACTTTTTTTCATCACTAATTACAACACTTCAGATTTCTTCTTTCTCTGGTTTATTGGCGATACTTCTTACTTATGGAAACTTGGAGTTCGTTCGTAGGAGTAAAAATAAAAGAGAACTTTGGTTTTATTTACTAATAATCTTTTCTCCTGCTATTATTGCTGTTGGCTATTATATTTTTATAAACGAATTTTTACTTTTGAATATTCCAAGCATAATAATTGTTATTGTTATAAATACAATTTTCATTTTGCCATTTAGCTATAATTACTTATCACCATCATATTTTAGAGTATCTCAAGAACATTTAAATCTATCAGAAAGTATAAATCTCTATGGGTTTAAGAAATTTGTGATAGTGGATTTAAATCGGCTGAAACGCCCATTAATTAATACTTTTTGTATTTCCTCCATCTTATCCTCAAGTGATTTGGTGATTATTTCCTTTTTTGGAACTAATGACTTGTCAACTTTAACTCAAACAATATATAGGTTGTTGGGAAGTTATAGAATCGAAGAAGCAAGAGCTCTTAGCTTACTATTTTTAGCTTATTGCTTATTATATTTTTTAATTCCAAAGTATATATTAGGTCGGACTTATAAATATGCACCATTCAATTGATTTAACATTCACATTTGCTGGAATTCTCTCACTTGCGATATTTACTGCTTCATATCTTCTAGTTATGGCAGAAGAGTTTACTCACTTAAGAAAGAGCAAGCCTGTCATATTAGCTTCAGGTTTAATTTGGGCAATTATTGCTATTGCTTATAGCGGCTCACCGCACGCAGAAGTTGTTGAGGAAACATTTAGACATGGATTGCTCGAATATGCCGAACTGGCATTTTTCTTGCTCGTTGCGATGACTTATATAGCCGCCTTAGAAGAACGTAATGTTTTTAAGGTGCTTAAAGTATGGCTTATAAAAAAGAATTTTAGTTACCGTCAATTATTTTGGATAACAGGTGTCATTGCATTTTTCATGTCACCTTTAGCCGATAATCTTACGACCGCACTAGTCCTATGTGCTGTTGTAATGGCTGTCGGAGCTTCGAGTCCAAAATTTATTTCGATAGCATGTATAAATATTGTTGTAGCAGCTAATGCAGGCGGTGCATTTAGCCCTTTTGGTGATATTACCACTTTAATGGTATGGCAAGCTGGAAAAGTTGAGTTCTTTACTTTCTTTCAATTGGTAGTTCCATCAATAGTAAATTATATTATACCAGCAGTAGTCATGAGTTTCTTTGTTGAAGATGACCAGCCATCACTTAATGTTGAGAATACAGAAATAAAATATGGTGGCAAAATAATGATACTACTTGGTATTCTTACGATTATAACAGCGGTATCTTTTCATAATTTCTTTCACTTACCACCTGTACTTGGAATGATGACAGGTCTTTCCTATCTTTTAATTTATGGATATTTCATTAAACAATATGACTCTACATCGACGGAGAAATATGATGTATTGCAAAACATCGCTCATATTGAATGGGATACTTTACTATTCTTCTTTGGCGTTATTATTGCAGTTAGTGGCTTAGGTATGATTGGTTACTTAGAAATGGCCTCAGAATTTATGTATACTGACTTAGGGGCAACCAATGCCAATATATTAGTGGGAATACTCTCTGCAATTGTTGATAATATTCCAGTTATGTTTGCAGTTTTGAGTATGGATCCCGCTATGCCAATTAGCCAATGGTTGCTTGCCACTCTTACGGCAGGCGTTGGAGGCAGTATGTTATCAATTGGATCAGCAGCAGGTGTTGCTCTAATGGGTCAAGCTAAGGGATTGTATACATTCTTTGGTCACCTAAAATGGACTCCAGTAATTGCAATTGGTTATTTTGCAAGTATTTATGTCCATATACTTATGAATTTTTAAATATCTAAAGTGAAAAAATTAATAAATTACTTCTTTATATTTGTTTTTTTATCAATTAATTATGCTGCTTCTATGAATGCTTATGACTATACATTTAAATCAATTAATGAAGTTGATGATATAAACTTGTCAGACTTTAAAGGAAAAATAATTATGGTGGTCAATACAGCAAGTTTATGTGGATTCACTTATCAATATGATGGCTTACAGGCATTGCATAACAAGTATAGTGACGATGGCCTTGTTGTAATAGGCGTACCTTCAAATGACTTTGGGAATCAAGAAAGTGGTGACAATGAAGAAATTAAAGAATTTTGTGATTCTTCTTTTGGAATAACTTTCCCCTTAACACAGAAATATGTTGTAAAAGGTAAGGATGCTCACCCGTTTTTTCAGTGGACAAAAAAAGAATTAGGTTTCATTTCTGGAGTACCTAGATGGAATTTTCACAAAATTATAATAGATCGAAGCGGTAATGCGATTGCAGGGTATACCGCATTGACTAAACCAAGCTCAAATTCGTTTCAAAAAAAATTATCTAATATTATTTCACAATAAAGTATTTGTTCATTCTTATTGACAATGAGCAAATAATTAATTTAAGGATTTAAATTAATTTGACTTTTCATTTATTTTTAAAGATTCTTCTTTAATCTTAACTTGTTTTTTATCATCAATTTGCTTCACAAAATCATGATTTACATCTCTATGGCCCATTTCATCATCTCTTACTGCAATAATAACATCTTTTAAACGAGCAAATTCAGACAAATTCCAATGACACTTTTAATTTTCATAAGATTTTAAGGCTAATAAAGAGTCTAAGAATAAATGATAATTTTTACACTATGTATTTAATAATAATTTTTTACACTTAAATATCAATTTTTATAAATATTTAAGGCTAAAATCTATGGGTGAAGTAGAACAGATTAAAAAAGATAAAACAATTTCTCAATTGGAAAAGTTAAAATCACAAGCTGGACCAAGAGAAGCAAACTTGTTTTATTCGCTCTGTGAGAATGATCAAAATACAATTGATAAAGCTAAATTTAAACAAGCATTATTTGATGCAGGCTTAAGCTCTCTCGACTATCGTCTAAAAAGTCTTTTTGAAAAATTGGAAAAGCATGGTGATCAAATTAATTTTGAAGAATTCATGATTTTTACAAGAACAGGAGGATTGCTTGCAGAAAAAGCTCTTCGTGGAGAACTAGCGATACCAGACTTTAGAGACTTTTCAAGAAACTTAGATAAAATATATGATGAAGTTCTTCCAAATAGATCTGGTGACTTAGCTCGATATATACCACCACTTGCTGAAGTGGATCCAGAACAATTTGGAATTGCTGTAGTTACTACTGATGGACAAATTTATCAACGTGGTGATACAAATGTAGACTTTTCAATTCAATCAATGTGTAAGCCTTTCAACTATTCGTTTGCTATTGAAAATCTTGGATTGGAAAAAGTTAATCGACATGTTGGGGTAGAGCCTTCAGGTCGCCAGTTTGATGATCTGACACTCATGGTAAAGGGTATGGGTGGAAGTAGTTTAACTCCTAACAATAAAGTTCCTTTTAATCCAATGGTAAATGCAGGCGCAATAATGACGACAGGTTTAATTAACCCTAAAGACCCAACAAATGATCGGCTCCAGTATGTTAGAGAACAATTTGGTCGAATAATTGGTTGGAACGAAGATGAAACTTCGGGTGTTGATTTACCTAGATTTAATAAGACAATGGCTCGCCAGGAAAATTTCAAAGGCTACAATAATATAGCTACAGGTTTCTTGCTAATGGCCACAGGTAATATTCCATACTCTGAATCTTTATTGCCTGATGATATTCACGAAGACAGTCAATATGAATATGATTTTTATGTAGAACCTGCAGTCACAAATGCTTTAAAAGTTTACTTTAGTATTTGCTCATTAGAAATGACAGGAAAAGATGTTGCCATGGCCGCAGCAACATTAGCCAATGGTGGCGTCTGTCCAATTACTCAAGATCGAGTTATGAGTCAAAAAACTGTTCGAAACGTACTTCCCGTAGTCCAAACAGCAGGTATGTACAATAGCAGTGGTCAGTTCTTTCAAGAAATTGGCTTGCCATCAAAAAGTGGAGTTGGTGGAGGAATATTACTTATAGTTCCACAATTAATGGGAATTTGTATTTTTTCTCCTCGTTTAGATTTAGTTGGTAATAGCGTGCGTGGTATTGATGTTGCAAGAAGAATTACCAAAAAATATCTTGTTCATGCTTTCGATGGGACAATGACTGATGCCGATAGAATAGACCCCAAGCTTCCTATTGCAAGATGGCGAGCAAATAGTTGTGGCGAGGCTATATGGGCTGCAAGTAATGGAGACGTAAGAACCTTAGAACGACTTGTAAGCCAACAAAGGGATTTAGAAGCTGGTGATTATGATATTCGAACACCTCTTCATTTAGCATCTGCTGAGGGTCAGATAGAAGTAGTTAAGTATCTATTAAGTCAAGGAGTAAAACCGATACCTGATCGCTGGGGAGGCTATCCAATTTCTGATGCAAGAAATAATAATCACCAAGAAATTATTGATGAGTTTGAGAAGTTAGATATTGAATATACAGAACCAGTGCATTTAGTAGAAGATCCAGATGGAGCAACTGATGAAATGGTAACTTTTGACAATGAATTAATGGTAATTGAATTACTTTTTGCTGCTGCGGAAAATGATGTTAATGGCTTAAGACAATTAGTCGCTAAAGGAGTTCCTGTTCATGCTGGTGACTATGACTCTCGAACCGCTTTACACCTAGCTGCTGCTGAAGGAAGTTTACAAGCAGTTAAATATTTAGTATCCCACGGACACCCACTGAATGTACGTGATCGATGGGAAGCTACGCCATTAGATGAAGCTAAAAGAGAGAAGAGAGAAGAAGTAATTGATTTTTTAAGTCGTTAAAAAGTTCTATCTAAAGCAGAATTGGCGGTCCCTACGGGATTCGAACCCGTGATCTTCTGGATGAAAACCAGATATCCTAACCGCTAGACGAAGGGACCTTATAAGGTATTTATATATCCAATAATCTATTTTAATCAATACAAGATTATTGGATCTGTTCAGCAATATCTTCAATAAAAAACTGAGGAGTTCTTCTGCCTCCCCATTCATTAACCTTTATCTTTCCCAATAATGAAACTTCATTTCCTTTATTTTTTTGTAACTCGTCACCAAGGATACTCTTTAAACTTCTAAATGCCATAGCTTCTATAAAACCATTATTATTCTTTATTAAGCACTTAAGATGATTATCACCTATAACCTTTACATCTGCTAAAAGAGCATTCTTTATAACAAAAGTAGGTTCAGGATTATTTGATCCAAATGGACCAAGCTTTTCTATATTATCATAGACCTCAAGATTTATTCCACTCGAACTAATTTCAGAATCAACATTTAAACATTTTTCATTATTGAAAAATATTGGACTCACATTTTGAAGTCTTTTGTCTAAAAACTCTTCTAGTTCTAAAACTTTTTCAGGCATTATTGAAAGTCCCGCGGCCATTGAGTGACCCCCTCCATTTTCAATAATATTCGATTGTTTGGCTGCTATTATAAGACTGCCTAAATCTATTCCTTTTATTGATCGTCCTGATCCTTTCGCTTGATTTCCATTAATAGAAATAACAATACATGGTTTGCTATACTTATCTTTAAGTCTACTTGCAATAATACCGATAACTCCCTCATGCCAGTCTTCGCCTGACACAATAATTATATTTTTATTAAGCTTATCATCAGTTACTTGTTGATCTGCTTTTTCGAGAACATAACTTTCAATAGTTTTTCGTTCTTGATTAAAATGATCTAACTTAGAGGCGAGTTCTCTAGCCATTAAATCATCACTTGCTGTTAATAAATCTGTTCCGTAGCTAGAGTTACCTAATCGGCCAGCAGCATTGATTCTTGGACCAAGCTTAAAACCTAAATCATATGATGAAACTTTAGATTTTATTGAAGATTTATCTATTAAAGCATTTAAACCATAATTATGCTTTCTATTCATTACCTCTAACCCTTTAAGTACAAATAATCTATTCAAGCCTTTTAACGGAACAGCATCACAAATTGTACTTAACGCTACAAGATCTAGTAAAACTAATAAATTAGGCTCTTTAATATTATTCTCTTCAAACCAATTAAGATCTCTTAATTTTCTATTTAGCGCAATAAGAAACATAAAAGTAACACCGGCAGCTGATAAATAAGTAAGTCCAGATTTATCATCTATTCTATTTGGGTTAATTACTGCAAATGCTTCAGGCAAATTTATTTCGGCTTGATGATGGTCTAGAATAATGACATCTAACTTTTCCTGTTTAGAAAAACTCATTTCATCAAAAGACATTGTTCCACAATCAACTGTAAAAATAATTGAAACATTTTTACTCTTAAAATTTTTAAAGCTTTCAATGTTTGGTCCATATCCCTCAGTAAATCGATTAGGAATATGAAAAAGAATATCAATATTAATTTTTTTGAAATAATTAACTAAAATAGAACATGAAGTTGAACCATCAACATCATAATCTCCAAATACTGCAATTTTCTCATTTTTCTTGATGCCATCTACTACCCTTTCAATTGCAATATTCATATCCTCGAGAATGCTTGGATCTGGCATGTGGTCTTTTAATGAAGGATTAATGTATTCATGAATTTCGTCGACATCTATATTTCTAATGGAAAATAATTTAGCCAATAAATAATCAAGGTTATATTTTTGAACAATTAACTCAGTGATACGTTCATCGAACTCTTTTAACTGCCATTTCTTATTTGTATATGATCTGAAATCTTCTTCAGGACTTAAAGACATTAAATAGATTGTGGATGGTAAGTTTGTATATATTGAGTTGTGTTAAAGTCAGACCTTAGTACTATTGAGTGTGTTAAAAAAGAATTTGAGTATTTTTTCACACCTTTTACCATCGTACCCTCAGTTACACCTGTCGCAACAAAGACAATATCTCCAAATGCTAGATCATCAATATAGTATTTTTTATCTAAATCTTTAATTCCTGCTTTTTCGGCTCTTTTCTTTTCATCATCATTCCTTATGACCAGTCTTGTTTGCATTTGTCCGCCTATACATTGAAGAGCAGCTGCTGCTAAAACGCCTTCAGGCGCACCTCCAGTACCAAAGTATATATCAACATCAACTTCTTCTTGTGAGGTCATCATAACTCCAGCAACATCACCATCTGGAATCAAAATAACTCTTGAACCAGTTGCCCTCAATGACTCGATAATTTCTGCGTGACGATCACGCTCCAGTACACAGGCACTAATATCACTTGGCTTTACTTTCTTAGCATCAGCAAGACTTTTAATATTATGTTGAACAGAAGCGTCTAGATCAATCACATCATCAGAATACCCTTTTCCAATTGCAATTTTATTCATATAGGTATCTGGAGAATGTAGTAAGCATCCCTTCTTTGCAGCAGCAATTACAGCTAATGAATTTGGCATGCCTTTAGAAGTTATTGTTGTCCCTTCAAGTGGATCAAGAGCAATATCGACTTCATCACCATTTCCAGTACCAACCTTTTCACCTATATAAAGCATAGGAGCTTCATCTCTCTCACCTTCTCCTATAACTATGCGACCATTAAAATCAATTTCATTTAATGCAGATCTCATTGCATCAACAGCTAATTGATCAGCACCCTCTTTATCTCCAGCTCCAATTAACTTAGAGCACGATATAGCGGCCATTTCTGCCGACCTTAAAATTCCAGTTGAGTATTTCTTACCAATATTGCTCATAAGCTTTTTTCAATTCTAATAAACTTAACCTTATTATTGATTCTCTTCATATTGTTAATTTCTTTAATAGCTTTCAGCATAACTTTCTCTGTAATATTATGAGTTATTATAACTATTGAGGCATATCCCCTTTTTTTATAATGCTGCTGTTTTTGTTCATCTATCGAAATTTTATTTCTGGCAAGAATCCCCGTAATTCTGCCCATAACTCCAACCTCATCTTTACCAATTATTCTTAAATAATATGAAAAGCTTGAGTCTGAAATTTTTAAATTTTTTAATTTTTGAACAACATGTATTGGCATGCCTAAAGGAAAATTAAAATTCTTTCTACTATAATCAATTAAATCAGCACTCACAGCAGCGCCTGTTGGATTTGCGCCGGCACCAGGTCCAATTAGAGTAGTTTTTCCAATTACTTTATCTTCTATAACTACAGCATTTAATTCATTATCAACTTTTGCAATTTCCGATTCACTTTTAATTAAACAAGGGTGAACCCTTTGCTCATAGAAATTACCTTTTTTCTTAGCAATACCTAGTAATTTAATTTTATACCCAAATTCTCTAACTAAGTTGAAGTCATCTATTTCAATATTTTGAATTCCCTCGATATATGTAGAAGAAAAATTTACTGGCACGTTAAAAGCAAGGCTTGATAAAAGAGTTATTTTATGAGCAGCGTCAATTCCCTTTATATCAAATGATGGATCAAGTTCTGCAAAGCCGAGATTTTGAGCATCCTTAAGAACAGAATTAAAATCCTTACCTTCAGTCTCCATCTTAGTAAGGATATAATTACAAGTACCATTTAGAATTCCATAAACTTTGGTTATTTCATTAAATTTTAAGTTTTCTCTTATAGCTTTTACAACTGGTATTCCTCCAGCTATTGCTGCCTCAAAACTGATAAAACAATTATTTTTCTCCGCAATTTTAATAAGTTCATTTCCATGAATAGCAAGGAGTGCTTTATTAGCGGTAATAATGCTTTTTCCATTCATAAGTGATTTTTTGACAAGTTTATAGGATACACCTGATGAGCCTCCAATTAATTCTATTACAATATCAATCTTAGGATTTGACGCCAAGCTCAGTGTATCTTTTATTAATGGAAGATTTCTAGTTGCAACATTTCTTTTTTTTCTTAAATTTTTAACAGCGATATTTATTAGTTCAAAATTTGAAGTTTTTTTATTGCTAGTCTTATATTTTTTTAATTGTTTTAAAAAACCTTCACCTACTGTTCCTAATCCTGCAATACCAATACCTATTTTATTATTCATTTATTAATCGCTCCCAGGTACTGACTCAAGATCAGGAGCTTGTCCATTATCGTCATCATTTATTTCAATATCAAAATTAGGGTTAATAAAAGTTTCATAAAACGATTTTGACTCAATAAAAGAACATCCAATAAATAAATTGAAAATAATAAATATTGAAAAAATATTTTTCATTAATCTATTCCTAGAGATTCATTAAAATTATTCATAATATTAAAGTTTTGCATTGCCTGTCCAGCCGCTCCCTTTAGAAGATTGTCAAGAACACTGACAATACAATAAACATCCTCTTTATATCCTTTTTTTAATCCAAGAATAACTTTATTTGTATTAACAACATCTTTTGTAATTGGAATTTCATTCTGGTTCAAAATATTAATATATTTCTCACTTTTATAGGCATTATATAAACAGCTATACACATCTTCAAAGCTTACACCTTTGCTTGGATTTATATAGATGTTTGATAGTATGCCCCTCTCAACTGGTATTAAATTTGCTGAAAAGAAGACCTCAGAATTGTTCATTTTGGATGCTTTTTTTATCTCTTGATTAATTTCAGCTATATGCTTGTGGTCCCCAACTCCATAAGTTTTAATATTCTCATTAACTTCTAATTTAAGATCCTCGGTTTTTTTTGTTTTGCCTGCTCCTGAATACCCTGATTTAGCATCAATAATAATATTATCATTCTTGATCATATTTTTTTCTAACAATGGTATCAATGGAACAAGCACGCTAGTTGCATAACAGCCTGGATTCGCAATATTCATTGAATTCTTTATATCTTTTCTCTTTAACTCTGAAAGTCCATAGACAAATTTTTCATTAGTTTCAGACGAGCTGTGTTCAAAGCCATACCAATTTTTATATTCACTAATATCATCTAGTCTGAAATCTGCAGACAAATCAATTATTCTTAAGTTGTTTGGTAAAGAATTAATTAATGAATGTAATTTGATATTTGGTAAACAGTTGAAAACATAATCAACATTTTTAAAGTCTATTTCATCAATAAGGCTATACTTTTCATCAAGTTCTAACGTCTTATCAATCTTAATTTTTTGTCCAGCCTGATTGTTAGCAGACATTGAGCTTATATTTATATTGGGATGATTAAGACATAGCTTAATTAATTCAGCTCCAACAAAGCCGCTAGCTCCTAGTATAGAAATATTTATTGTATCAGACACATTAGGTCTCCTAAAAAATTTGTGAAAGAAATGTAGTAATTATCTTTTTGAGAACTGGTAGCGACGTCTTGCTTTTCTTCTACCATATTTTTTTCTCTCAACAATTCGTGCGTCTCTGGTTAAAAAACCTTCAGCTTTGAGAGCGCCTCTTAAATTAGGATCAAATAATGATAAAGCTTTTGATACACCATGTCTAACAGCTCCAGCTTGACCAGACAAGCCTCCTCCACTAACAGTAATGTTTGCATCAATGCTTGATAACTTATTAGTCAACACGAGAGGCTGATTAACAAGCATGTTTAAAACTGGTCTTGAGAAATATTTATTAGACTCTTTTCCATTAATCGTGATTTTTCCTGAACCAGACTTGATCCATACTCTTGCGATTGCATCTTTTCTCTTGCCAGTTGCATATGATCGGCCCAGATTATCAACTTTTGGTTCAATGGTTGTTTCTGCGACTGTTTCTATATTTTCCATAATTAAATAATCTCACTTATGTTAAATTTTTCTGGAGCCTGAGCATCATGAGGATGGGAGGATCCATTATATACTTTCATATTTGAAAATTGTTGACGGCCTAATGGTCCTTTAGGAATCATTCTTTTGACTGCGAGCCTAATCACCCTATCAGGAAATTTGCCTTCTAAAATTTTTTTAGCAGTCCTGCTTTTTATTCCTCCTGGGTAACCTGTGTGCCAATAATATGTTTTGTCATTTAACTTATTTCCAGTGAGTTTTACTTTATCAGCATTAATAATTATAACATTATCACCACAATCTACATGAGGCGTATAACTGGGCTTATGCTTTCCTCTTAACAGATTGGATACAGTAGTTGCAAGTCTTCCTAAAACAATATTTTCAGCATCAATCAAAAGCCATTTCTTATCTACAGTAGAAATATTTGCTGACTTGGTTTGTTTAATAAATTTTGATCTTGTCATGGTATCGTCTTTTAAGGAATTGGGGAATTATGTCAATAAATATTAAATTATTGTTTAAAATCAATAATTAAATTTAAGGTATTATTATACCTTATTTATTTAACCATTTCTTTACAATTTACCACAAGGGTTCATAATTAAAAAATTGTTATGAAAAATTAAGGAGACTTTAATGGCTAAAAATAAATTTGTGCCAAGTGATTCTGTAAACCCAGAAACTTTGGCTCTTCATGGAGGAGATTACAGAAGTGATCCTACGACTACTGCTGTAGCTGTTCCTATCTACCAAACTACTTCCTATCAATTTAATAGCACTGAACATGCAGCGGATCTGTTTGGAGCGAGAGACTTTGGAAATATTTATACAAGGATTATGAATCCTACGGTAGATGTTCTAGAAAAAAGAGTTGCAGCAATGGAAGGTGGCGTAGCCGCGCTTTGTGTAAGTTCAGGACAAGCAGCATCGGCATTAAGTATACAAAATCTAGCAAAAGCTGGCGATAATATTGTAAGTTCTACAGATCTATATGGAGGCACTTGGAATCTATTTGCCAACACAATGAAAGATATGGGTATTGAAGTCAGATTTGCTGATCCAACTGATCCTGAAAGCTTCCGCAAATTAACTGATGATAATACTCGAGCATATTATGCTGAAACTTTACCTAATCCTAAATTAAAGGTTTTTCCAATTAGAGAAGTTGCAGATATTGGAGATGAGTACAATATTCCATTAATTATGGATAATACTTCAGCACCAGTAATATGTAAGCCGATAGAGCATGGTGCGACATTAGTAATTCATTCTTTAACTAAATTTATTGGAGGTCATGGAACGACAATAGGTGGTATCATAGTTGATAGTGGTAAATTTAACTGGGCGAAAGATAAAGATAGACAACCTGCCTTAAATAAACCAGATCCAAGTTACCATGGTATGGTTTGGACAGATTTTGCTGAAGCAGTGAAGATGCCAATTGCTTATATCGTTAGAGCAAGGTTTGTAGGGTTGAGAGATCTTGGTTCTTGTTTACCTCCTCAAAGTGCCTTTCAAATAATTCAGGGACTTGAAACTGTGTCTTTAAGAATGGTTAAACATTGTGAAAATGCAGCTAAGGTTGCTGAGTTCCTATCATCACATAACAAAGTTGAAAGAGTGATTTATGCGGGTCTTGACGAAGATGAAGCTGGTCGAAGAGCTAATAAATATCTTAATGGTGGATTTGGAGCTCTTTGTGGATTTGAGCTTAAAGGTGGAAAAGCAAGTGGTCAGAAATTTATTGATAACTTAAATATGTTTTTCCATGTTGCAAACATTGGTGACGCAAGAAGCTTAGCGATCCATCCTGCGACCACAACTCACTCTCAATTATCTGATGAAGATATGCTAGCTACTGGTGTTAGTCCTAGCTATGTAAGACTATCAATTGGCATTGAGCACATTGATGATATTTTACATGATCTTACAAATGCACTAGATAGCGCATAAAAATATACCTATCCCTCTTAGCATCTAATAAATGTTAAGAGGGCTTTCTACTTAGAAACAACATATAAAGAGATAATAAGAAAAGTATAATTGAATTCCCCTGGTGAGCTAATGCAAGGTGCCATGGAATATTCTGAAAAGTCATCAAAACTCCAATTGCACCCTGAATTAAAAATATTATATCAAAAATAATTATTAAAATTAAAGTTTGTATTTGTACAAAATTGCTAATAATTAAAAAATTTAAATATATAACTACACCAAACAGAATAACTGCAAAAGTACGATGAACAAATAATATTAATTCTTTATTTTCAAAAAAATTATTTATGTATTCATTATTTACGATCATGATATTTGGCAACAAATTACCATTGTAAGATGGCCAAGTATTATAAAGTAGACCAGAGTCTGTCCCTGATACAAATGCACCATAGATGATTTGAAAAAATATCAATATGAAAAGTGATAGTAGAATTTTATCTATTTTCATAAAATCGTAATAATCAAAACGCTCACTAAAAAACATCAATAATGTATAAAAAATTAAACCTAATATTATAAATGCTAATGTTAAATGAAGTGAAAGTCTGTATTGACTAACATCAACACGATCAACTAAACCACTTTTAACCATGTACCAACCAACTACTGCTTGAGTCATCAGAAAAAGGCCAATTAACAAAATATTTGCTGTGTATTGCATAGGAAATTGTTTTTTAAAAATTATAAACAACAAGGGAACTAAAAAAATAACCCCAATTATTCTGGCAAAAAATCTGTGAAACCACTCCCAGAAATAAATAAACTTAAACTCTTCAAGCGACATATTGCTATTAATTAGCTTAAATTCATCCGTAAGCTTGTATTTAGAAAATTCATTCAACCAAGATTGGCTAGAAAAAGGGTATAAGATTCCTGATATAGGCTCCCACTCAGTTATTGATAAACCAGAATCTGAAATTCGTGTATATCCGCCAATGATAATTATTGAAATTACTAAAACTCCAAGAAGAAGGAGCCAAATTGAAAATAGATTGATTTTGTTCGTCATCATACTTAAATATAATCTTAATGAATAAATTAAAAAAAATAATGAGTATAGTTTTATTTATTTTTGCTATTTCTTTATATAGTCTATTAGTTATGGCACTTCTTTCATTTTTCAAACTTGACCACTGGCTAATTGAGCTAATTGTCTATATGTTCTTTGGTATAATCTGGATTTTTCCTTCTATGTATATTTTAAAGCCCTTTAAAAAATCATGAATAGAAATTTAACCAACAAACAAAAGCTTGATAAAGCTCGACTTGAGATAGATAAGATAGATTCAAAATTATTACCTCTAATTGTAAAGAGGTCCAAAATGGTAAATATAGCCTTAGAGGCTAAAATTAAAAAATCACAAATTATTGATCAAAAAAGAATAAAATCTATTTTAATTAAAGTTGGAAAAGCCGCAAAATCAAAGTCAGCTGATCCAAATTTAATTAAGTCAATTTGGAAATCGATGATTTGGAATTTTATTGATTACGAAAAAAAAGAATTCAAAAAAAGAAAATAATTAATCTAATTATTTATTTGCTGTGAGGAGGAAGTTTTTTTTCCACAAACCATTCATGTTTTTGAGTTGCGGGATTATATTTCTTTAATCTTAACTTATCCTTAGCCTTAAGACCTGCTGTAGGTTTCTTAGCATAATAATAGAATTTACTATCAGTTTTTTCTTCTGGAACTAGTCTAACTTTTACCGTAGATTTTTTTGCCATTGTAATAAAATATAATTTATTTCTGCTTAATGTTGCCTTGTAGAGTTACTAGATTATTAAGCACATCCATAAGTTTTTTTCTTTTCTCATCTGACATAGAATAATAATTATTACCACTAGAAAGCAAATCATCATTATGTTGATTTTCACTTTCTGTAAAGGATTTTATTTCAACTTTACTTGACTTTAGCAGTATTTTTCTTGTTCCATTTTCCTTTATTACTTTTTGCACCCCTCTAATTGTGTAACCATCATTATACAATAAATTTTTTATACCTTTGAGAATCTCTACATCTTCAGGCCTATAATATCTTCTACCTCCACCTCTTTTAATTGGCTTAATCTGAATAAACTTAGTCTCCCAGAATCTTAACACATGTTGGGGTATAGCCAAATCTTTTGAAACTTCACTTATTGTTCTAAATGCTTCAGGTGATTTGTTTGACATATAATTATCTATGTTATTGACTATTTTTTAATACTTTATTTTTACTATCAACTTTTGATTTTAATACATTTGAAGCCCTAAATGTAACGACGTGTCTTGCACTAATTGGAACCTCCTCACCTGTTTTTGGATTTCTGCCAATTCTCTCTTTTTTACTTCTGACAATAAATGTTCCAAATGATGAAATCTTAACGTCATTACCAGAGGTTAATGTCCTTAAAATTTCATTAAAAACTGTATCGACTAAATTTGATGATTCATTTCGAGATAAACCAACACTCTTAAATACTGCCTCACTAAGAGTCGATCTAGTGGTTGTTTTTTCCATACATTAAAAATTATATGTAAAAATATGAAAACAAACAACAATTTAATAATTAAATTTCATTAATTAAGATATTTTCAACTTTCTTATTAACTTCCTTGTGAACGAGAGAATAAGCGATATCTGTAGCATAGCTAATACCCAATCGATCTGATTTCCCGTGACATTTGACTACTGGAGCAGTTAGGCCCATGAAAATTCCACAATTATGAACTCTAGGATCTAGTCTCTGCCTAACGCTTGTTAACGATAAGGAAGCAAAAAAATAACCTAACTTAGATAATATTGAACTTTCAAAAGCTTTCTTAAAATAACTTTGAACCATTGATGCTGTACCCTCAGCAGTTTTAAGAGCAATATTTCCAGTAAAACCATCTGTAACGATGACATTCGTTATTCCATTAGAAATATCTGCACCTTCAACAAAGCCATAATAATTTAATTGTTTTTTATTACTCATTTCCGATAATATTTCTGATGCTTTCTGAACATTCTCATTGCCTTTCATGTCCTCAATTCCAACATTAAGAAGTCCGACACTTGGTTCAGTCATACTAAAAAGTACCTTAGCAAGAGCTGATCCTAGAATTGCATTATCAATCAAGCTATTCGTATCATTTTTAATATTTGCTCCTAAATCCAGAACAATAGACTCTCCTTTAATATTTGGCCAAATTGATGCAATAGAAGGTCTTTTAATACTAGCCACAGTTCGTAACTTAAGTAATGAAATAGCCATTAGAGCGCCAGTATTACCACAAGATAAAACTGCATTTGATTTACCACTAACAACATGATCAATGCTTAATTGCATGCTTGAATTTTTTTTTAATCTAATCGCATCAGTAGGCTTATCAGTCATTAAAACTTGTTCATCACAATTAATTATTTTAGATCTGGAATTTAATGGAGATATATTTTCAACAATCTTATTTAAATCGCCTGATTTTCCAAATAATGTAAAAAATAAATTTTCATTTCGTAAAGCAGATTCATTTATGCCTTCTAAAATTTCACTTAGAGAGGTTTCACTACCCATACAATCAACTGCTAAATTAATAGTATTCAAACTAAACCTCTTCTAAATTTTTGAATTTAAATTGCATGTTAATATTTGTTTCATAGCTATTATTTAAAAATGTAGCAATATTTGATACCACATAGTCTGAAATTAGATTTATTTTTTCATCTGAGATCTTTTTATTCTTATAAATATTTTTTTTGATAGCTAAAGAGAAATTTAAAAGTGAATTATTTTTTTTATACTCCATATATGAATTACTATAGCTAAGTATTCTTCCATAAAATGCTGATATAAATTTTTTCATTCTTTTGTTTACCGCAATATCTCCAAAACCCATTTCTCTTAAATTATTCTCAAAATCATGAAACATGAAATCAAATAGACTCTGAGACAATTGATTTTTTTTATCACCAATCTCGATAAAATACTGAAAAATAATAAAAGAATGGAGTATTACAAGATCAAATCTAGATTCAAAACTATCATCAATATCTAAATCTATATAGAAAATTTTACTTCTCGAATTATCTATAATAGACTGATATATCTCTTTAACGTTTGAATTTTTTTTTGTCTTGAACATAGTAATTTAATTATGAATAAAATAATTCCTTATATATTATTACTATTATTTTTAAATAGTTGCTCTCCAATAATTAAAACTCATGGCTACACCATTGAAAATACTTCTGATTTTTCAGAATTTATATCAGAAATTGCTTCAAATGAAAAAGTATCTAAACAAAAAATATTAGATAGTCTTGGTTCACCATCAATAATAATTGACGATGTTGATAATACATGGCTTTACATACTTTCCACTAAACAAGAAAATTCATTTAGTGACAGTGAATTAAAAGCTCAATTTATAATTAAACTTGTTTTTGATATAAACGACTTAATGGTAAGTCATGAAATCTTAACAAGCGAACATTTTAATAAAATAGCATTCACTACAGATACTACAAAAGGTCCATCTAATTCTTATGGAATAACAGATCAATTTATCGAAGCATTTACAAGAGGTAATTAGTAACCAGGCTAATTAAAATAGCCTGGTTAAGAATTCTTATAGTCCCGCTAATAATAGCAATGCAACAATATTAGTAATTTTAATCATTGGATTTACAGCTGGGCCAGCAGTATCTTTATAAGGATCTCCAACAGTATCACCTGTTACTGCTGCTTTATGAGCTTCTGAACCCTTTCCACCAAAGTTTCCATCTTCAACATATTTTTTTGCATTATCCCATGCGCCACCTCCAGCAGTCATTGATATTGCAACAAAAACACCTGTCACAATAACTCCAAGTAACATTGCGCCGAGAGAAGAAACTGCCTCATCTTGGCCTGCAACAAATAGAATAACAAAGTATAAAACTATTGGAGATAGTACTGGAAGCATTGATGGTATCACCATTTCCTTAATTGCAGACTTGGTTAAAAGGTCAACAGATTTAGAGTAATCTGGCTTAGACTCCCCAGACATTATTCCAGGATTATCTTTAAACTGCTGTCTAACTTCTTCAACAACAGCGCCACCTGCTCTTCCAACAGCCATCATCCCCATTGATCCAAATAAATATGGCAATAGTCCACCAATTAGAAGACCAACGACGACATATGGATTTTCTAGACTAAAGTTTGGAGTGATATGGCTTAGATGATCTGTCTTGAGATCATTCACATATGCAGCAAATAATACTAAGGCGCCTAGGCCAGCCGACCCAATAGCATAACCCTTAGTTACTGCTTTTGTAGTGTTCCCAACAGCATCCAATGCATCAGTAGTTTTTCTAACACTTTCATCAAGATTTGACATTTCTGCAATTCCACCAGCATTATCAGTAACAGGGCCATAAGCATCAAGTGCCACTACCATGCCTGCTAGTCCAAGCATTGAAGTTACAGCAATTGCAATACCAAAAAGTCCAGCTAATTGGAATGCTATAACAATTCCTACAACAATCACGATAGCAGGAAGAGCTGTAGCTTCCATTGATACTGCTAGTCCTTGAATTACATTTGTGCCATGCCCTGTTGTAGATGCCTTCGCAATACTTTGTACTGGTCTATAGTTTGTTCCTGTATAATACTCGGTAATCCATATAAGCAGACCTGTTATAATGAGACCTAACACAGCACAAATATATAGCGACATACCTGTAAAGTCAGCTCCGTCAATATCTTCAAACCCAATTACTCTATCGGTTACAGGATACATAACGATTAATGAAATTACTGCTGATGCAATAAAGCCTTTATAAAGAGCTCCCATAATACTCTCAGATGAACCTAGTCTCACAAAAAAAGTTCCAACGATTGATGCTATCAGACAACTTCCACAAATTGCCATTGGATAGATAAGCATTGATGCAGATCCTGGAAAGAAAATCATCGAAAGGACCATCGTAGCCACGACAGTCACTGCATAAGTTTCAAATAAATCTGCGGCCATTCCAGCGCAGTCACCTACGTTGTCACCTACATTATCTGCTATTACTGCAGGGTTTCGTGGATCGTCTTCAGGTATACCAGCTTCAACTTTACCAACTAAATCAGCTCCAACATCTGCCCCTTTAGTGAAAATACCACCACCTAATCTTGCAAAAATGGAAATTAGTGAAGCTCCAAAACCAAGAGCAACAAGAGAATTCTTCATAGTAGTTTCATCTACTTGATAAATATCGAGGACTAAATAATAAACTGATATTGACAACAGTGCTAAACCAGCGACCAACATCCCAGTAACGGCTCCAGCTTTAAAAGCAACACTCAAACCTTGAGCCAAACTAGTCGATGCAGCTTGTGCTGTTCGAACGTTTGCACGAACAGAGATAATCATCCCAATATAGCCAGCGGCACCAGATAAAATAGCTCCAATTAAGTAACCGCCTATAATCCATAAGTCTTTAAAGAAGAGGTACAATAAAACACATATTACTGCTCCAACAATTGCTATAGTAGTATATTGTCTATTTAAATATGCCTGTGCACCTTCTTGAATAGCAGAAGATATTTCTTGCATTTTACTATTTCCAGCATCAGCCTTAAGTACTGAATTTCCAGCCCAGAAACCGTAAACTAACGATAATAGACCACTAACTATAATTAAATTTATTATACTCATTATTGATGTTCCTCTTTTTTATTTGAATTCGAATTTCTGGAGCAAAATGCCAAAAAAATAGCGTATTTGCAATCTTTAATTTTTCGATGAAATTGGGGATATAATCAATTATTTTTGAATATTATCCAATATTCCATTCACTAATGAAGCCTCATTATTTGCATAGAAAGAATCAGTGATCTTTAAATACTCAGAAATAATTATCTTTTTTGATAATTGATTATCATACTTGAGTTCAAATACTGCTGCTTTCAAAATAAATTTAAGAAGATTCTCAAATTTCTTAAAATCATGACTGGACCCTAACGCTAAAAGTATATCAGCCTCTATAGACTTATTATTAGACCTTACTCCTGAATAAATTTTCTTTGCAAAATTAAGATTGGATTTCCTTTTTAATTTATTTAATTTTAGTGTTTCAATTGCATCTTTCAAAGTTTCGTTGATATCGAAATGATCATCGTTTGGATTTATTGATTTCTGATAGAGAATCTGAACAGCAAGCATTCTCTGTAAAGATTTTACTTCTGTCATGATCAGAGATTTTTTAAGACAGATAAAGCTGCATCTACTGACTCTTTTGCTCTATTCTTTTCACCTGAACACCGTTCCGTTGCTTGACTCATATTCTCACAATTGAGAATTGCATTTGATATAGGGATTGATTTTTTGATTGATAGATTTAGGAGAGAAGAAACAATATTTCCACAGATAAAATCATAATGACTTGTCTTGCCTCTAATAATGCATCCAATAGCAACTACTGCATCATATTTTTTTTTTGATAATAAAATAGAAATCATTGTAGGAACTTCTAAAGAACCTTGAACTTGAAACAGCTCATAGTTGTGATTAAGTTTCTTCAAATACTTTATTGCTTCCTGATTCATTGTATTTGTTATTTTTGGATAAAAGCTTGAAGAAACAATTAGAAACTTTAATTTTTTTTTCATATAATTACTTTATTTCAGAAAGAAATTTTTTCTCCACAATATCTATACCATATGCATCAAGGCCAATGAACTTCCAATCTGTATTAGTTAATAAGATCATTTTACGTACATTTAATTCATTTAAAATCTGTGCACCCATTCCATAAATTCTTAGTTCAGATTTTTCTGGTTCACTTTTATTTTCTTTAAAATTTGTCTTGCTATTCATAAAATGACTAATAACTGATGTGCTGCTATCTCTCACGAGTATAAGAATACCTCGACCTTCTTGTGAAATAATATCTATTGTTTTTTTGAGTGTTTCGCTTCCACTTCCATAATCACCAAAAATATCATCAAATATATTCATTACATATACCCTTACCATTACAGGCTTTCCATTTGAAACATCACCCTTGGATAAAACTATCTGTTCAGTTTTATCAACTAAACTCTCATATATTTTAAGATCAAATTTATTTTCTTGCATCAAATCGATCTCACCTTCATGAGTTAATTTTATATTAGTGTCTTTTTCTAAACGGTAAGATATTAGGTCGACTATTCTTCCAATTTTAATTTGGTGTTTTTGAGAAAATTTAATCAAGTCAGGAACTCTGGCCATTGTGCCATCATCATTCATAATTTCACATATTACGCTTGCAGGGACGTGGCCTGACAACCTTGCAAGATCTACTGATGCTTCTGTGTGACCTGCTCTCACAAGTACACCGCCGTCTCTTGCAACTAAGGGAAAAACATGGCCTGGGCTTGTGATATCATTTTCACATTTATTTTTATCGATTGCAGTTTGAATTGTTTTTGCTCTGTCTTGCGCAGAAATACCTGTAGTAACACCTTCTTTTGCTTCAATAGATATAGTGAAAGCTGTTGGATCTCTTTCTTGGTTATTTTGAGCCATCAATGGCAAATTTAATTCTCTTACTCTTGAAGCAGTGAGAGGCAAACAAATTAATCCTCTTCCGTGTGTTGCCATAAAATTTATAGCTTTATCATCAATCTTCTCAGCGGGAAGAATTAAATCTCCTTCATTCTCTCGGCTTTCATCATCAACCATAATGACCATTTTACCATTTTTTTGGTCTTCGATTATTTCCGCAATTGATGATATAAATTCAGTTGTCATTTTTATACTACTTCAAATTTTGGCTAACATATCTTGCTAGCATGTCGACTTCAACATTTATTAGTGAATTTACTTTTAGCTCATAGAAATTTGTATGAGACCAAGTATATGGCACAATATTGACGCTAAATGATTTTGAATCAGTGGAATTAACAGTCAAAGACACGCCATCGACTGCAATTGAACCTTTTTTTGCGATATACTTGTTAAGTTTCTTTGGCTTACTGAATTTTAACTGATGGGAACCTTTGATTTTTTTGATACTTAATAATTTTGAAACCTCGTCAACATGACCAAATACAAAGTGTCCGCTGATTTCATCTCCCATCCTAAGAGATTTCTCAAGATTAATTTTGCTGCCAATTTTCAATTTAGAAAAGTTTGTACAATCTATTGTTTCATTAGAAACATCAAATGATAATTTTAAATTATTTTTTGATTTACTCATTTTGCAAACTGTTAGGCAGACACCGTTACAGCAAATAGAAGAGCCTAATTTAATATCTTTAGGTCTAAATTTTGTTGATACAGTAATAGTGATATCACTATTTTTTCTTTTAACAACATTTGTTACCTCACCATTATGATCAATTATACCTGTGAACATTTTCTTACTTTTTTATAAAAATATTAAGAGTATCATCTTCAAGTTTAATTACTTTTGATAAGTTAAATTTTTTTATGGATTTCATATTATGAATTCCTAATTTTTCTATTGCACTAATACCTTCTTGTCCAATAAATTTTGATGCTTTAAACCAATATATTTTATCAGCTAAATTATTTGAGAGAAGTGAGGCGCTAATTTTTCCACCTCCCTCAACTAAAATTGACTGATAACCATAATCAGTAATTTTTTTTAAAACTTCTTTTATGTCTAAAGATCCATTGTTTTGAGATACAGAAATTAATTCAATTTTCTTTTTTTTATATCTTAATGACTTAATTTTTGTAGGAATAATATTATGTAAAATAAATATTTTTCTATTCTTTTTTCTAAAAACCTTCTTCGTTAAATCTATTTTCAGCTCTCGATCTAATATGAAAATATCAGGAGAATAACTTTCTAGTCCATCTAGCCGACAATCTAGAAGAGGATTGTCTTTTAGTACTGTTTGACTGGTAGTTAATAAGCAATCATTTCTAAATCTTAATGAGTGTCCGATTAACCGAGAAGCTTTAGATGTTATCCACTTACTTTCAAAATTAGATGTAGCTATTTTTGAGTCAATTGTTGAGGCAATCTTTAGTGTCAAGAATGGTTTTTTTTTATTTATTGAATTAAAAAAAATATTATTAAATAAATTTATTTTTTTATTTCTTATAAACTTAACATTTACATTATTTTGCTTTAATTTTTGAATTCCTTTTCCATCCACAACTTTATTTTTATCAATTGATGAAATAAAGATATTTTTAAATCCATGTTTTAAAATTAAATCTGCACAAGGCCCTGTCTTGCCTTTATGTGAACATGGCTCAAGAGTGCAATATAAGGTCGCTCCATTCAGCTTTTTTTTATTTTTAATTCTTTTGATTGCATTAAATTCTGCATGAGGACGACCATTCTTACCTGTCCACCCCCTTGAAATTATTTTTCCATCTTTAACAATTATAGCTCCTACATTTGGGTTAGGTGCAGCAGTACCTTTAGCCCTGAAAGCCATTCTAGAGGCAATCTCCATGTAGTGCTTATGATGCAATTAAATACCTAATCTTTATTTGATGTAATTTCTCCAAGAAATTCCTCAAAATCTCGAGCTTCACGAAAATTTTTATAAACTGAGGCAAATCTCACGTAAGCTACTGAATCAATACTTTGAAGACCTTCCATCACAATCTCACCAATAACATTTGACTCAACTTCTGACTCACCTAGGCTTTCAACTCTTCTTACGATTCCACTAATCATTCTTTCAACTCGATCACTCTCAACTGGACGTTTTCTCAATGAAATATGAATAGATCTTTCTAGCTTATCTCGATCGAATGGTACTTTTTTACCATTTTTCTTTAGTACAGTTAATTCTCTTAGTTGAATTCGTTCGAAAGTTGTAAAACGAGCTCCACAAGCGGCACAAAATCTTCTTCTTCTAATAGCAGAATTATCTTCAGTTGACCTAGAGTCTTTAACCTGAGTATCTTCGTTACCGCAAAAAGGACATTTCATAATTAATCCACTATATATAGAAATTTAATTACTATATATAGGAAATTTTGCACAAAGTGCACTAACTTTTGACTTTACATTCTCGTTAATCGTCTTTCTCTCCTCAGGTGAGCCCTGCATGCCGTTAAGAACATCCAAAATTAGCTCCCCAACAAGTTTAAACTCATTTTCTTTAAAGCCTCGAGTAGTACCAGCTGGAGTACCCAGCCTAATTCCAGACGTGATTTTTGGTGGATGTGGATCATTTGGAATTCCGTTCTTATTACATGTTATTCCAGCTTCTTCTAGATTTAATTCAGCCTCACTTCCGGTAACGTTTTTAGCTGTGAGATCTACAAGCATTAAATGGGTATCAGTTCCTCCAGAAATTATTTTTAAACCACCTTCGACCAAAGTTTCACTTAAGACGTGAGCATTTTTTAAAACCTGCTTGATATACTCTTTGAAAGATGGATCTAAAGCTTCTCCAAAAGCTACAGCTTTAGCTGCAATAACATGCATCAATGGCCCACCTTGAAGGCCAGGAAAGACAGATGAATTAAATTTTTTTCCCAAATCTAAATCATTAGACAAAATCATCCCGCCTCTGGGTCCTCTGATTGTTTTATGAGTTGTAGATGTAACTACATGTGCGTGCTCTATTGGATTGGGATACTCCTCAGCTGCAATTAGCCCAGAATAATGAGCCATATCGACATGCAGATATGCATCTATCTTATCGCAGATATCTCTAAATCTTTTAAAATCTATTATTCTGGAATATGCACTTCCTCCCGCAATAATCATTTTAGGCTTATGTTCTAATGCTAATCTTTCGACCTGGTCATAATCAATCAAAGCCTCATCGTTCAAACCATATTGAACTGCATTAAACCATTTTCCAGATTGAGAGGGAGCCGCACCATGGGTTAAATGTCCTCCAGCATCTAAACTCATTCCTAAAATTGTATCACCAGGTTTCAATAAAGCTAAACAAACAGCTCCATTTGCTTGGGCACCAGAATGAGGTTGAACATTAGCATAATTACACTTGTATAGTTTTTTAACTCTTTCAATAGCCAGTTCTTCAGCTACGTCTACATAGTCGCATCCACTATAATACCTTGAATTGGGGTATCCCTCGGCATATTTATTTGTAAAAATTGATCCTTGAACTTCAAGTACAGCTTTTGAAACTATATTTTCAGAAGCAATTAATTCTATTTGATTTTGCTGACGTGCAAGCTCGTCTTGTATTGAGCCAAAAATAATTTTATCTGTCTCAGATATTGATTTAGAAAAAAAACTCATATTTTATCAATCCTATCTTGATGTCTTCCCCCTTCAAAGGGAGTATTAATAAATTTTAAAATACATTCAATTGCAACATTACTATCTATAAATCTTGCTCCCAAAGTCAATACATTACAGTCATTATGTGATCTTGATAATTCAGCAATTTCTGGCTCATAGCAAAGTGCGGCCCTTATACCTATTTGTTTATTGGCTGTAATTGCCATTCCTTGCCCTGTACCACAGATTAAAATTCCAAAATCGGAAACTTTACTAATAATATCATCGGTAACTTTTTTAGCGTAATCTGGATAATCCACTGAGTCATTATTGAAAGTCCCATGATTAATTATTTCATGACCCTCACGAGACAAGTGCTCAGACACTAATTCCTTTAGCGAAATTCCGGCATGATCGGATGCTATTGATATTTTTTTATTTTCCATATTCAATTAGAAATTATGACTATTTATACGATAGATGACAATATCAAAAAACTAAATCCATAAATTATTTTTTATCAGAGTATCTTTTAATAAAGAAGGCCTATCGGTCATTATACCGTCCACTCCAAGATTAATAAGGGACTGCATTTGATCTTGACTGTCTACAGTCCATACATGAATTTTCTTATTTTGCTCATGCACTAAATTAACAAATCTTTTATTTACTATTGTTATCCCTTTAAAGCTGATTGGAACTTGAACACACGGTGTCTTCAAATCAAATATATTGAAATACTGATTTATAAAAAGTTTTATTACTTCATGCCTAGACATTGAAGTTGCTATCTGACTCAATTTTTCTAGTCGAAATAAATTAAGACGTTTTTGATAATGAGAACCTACACAAAATCTCTCTATATCATTTCTTTTCATTAATTTATCCCTTAACAAAATAGCTGCTTTATCAGTTTTGGGATCAATATTAAAATTAATTTTACTAAAGTTATTAATAACATCATCAAATAATGGAATGATTTGATTATCAAAAATAGTTATTTTCTTTAAATCTTCATATAAAATTTCTGAAATCTTTATATTTTGATTATTTATTCTCAATAAATCATTATCATGAAATATTATCAATCTATCATCTTTAGTGCATTGAACATCTGTTTCAATATACTGATAGCCTATCTCAATAGATTTTTGAAAAGCATCTATAGTATTTTCTTTATTTTCAAGTGCCCCACCCCTGTGAGAAAAAGCCAAAAATTTATGGTTTTCTAAATACTTAAAAAACATATATATACCTATGAGATGATAACAAATTTTTTAACTATAATAATATTCAACTGGCTAGTAGTCACTATTTTATGGATCTATTCTCAATATTCAAAAAAAGCAGATATTATCGATACATATTGGGGCCCAAGTTTCTTCTTTGTTTGTATAATCCTTTTGATAAATGAAAACAATTTTACATTAATCAATATTATTACATCACTTATCGTATTTACTTGGTCTTTAAGACTTATGATTTATCTGCATCTGCGTAATCATAAAAAAAGTGAAGATATCAGATATGTAAAAATAAAAAAAAAGTATGGTAATTTTGGAATGTATTTAATTTCATATATTACCCAAGTAATATTAATAGCAATAGTCTCACTTCCACTTCAAGCACTATTTATTTCTAATTTAGATATTGAAATTAATTTTATTTCAATTATAGGCATATTTCTCTCAATCACTGGTATTCTTATAGAAAGTATAGCAGATAGTCAGCTTACTAAATTTAAATCTGATAGTTCTAATGATGGAAAAGTAATGGACAAGGGTCTTTGGAATTACTCAAGACATCCTAATTATTTTGGCGATAGCCTTTTTTGGTGGGGTATTTTTATAATATCTTATGGAGTGACTTTTAATTTTTATGTCATAATTGCACCAGTTGCTATGACTTATTTTTTGTTAAAAGTATCCGGTGTATCAATGCTAGAAAGTCAAATAAAAAATACAAAAGAGGGTTACGAAGATTATATCAATACTACAAGTTCGTTTATAATCATGCCTAAAAAGAAAAGATGACTAGTTATTTGGAAGAATATCCATTGAGCCGATTAAGAAGAAATCGACAATCTAAATGGATTAGAAATTTAGTTAGTGAAAATAAGCTAACAACAGATGATTTAATTTGGCCAATTTTTCTTTGTGAAGGAGAAAATATAAAAAACGAAATTCAATCAATGCCTGGAGTTTATCGCTATTCTATCGACCGCTTATCAGAAGTTATTGATATTGCTTCAGATAATAAGATTAATCTTATTGCGCTATTCCCTAACACTCCTGATGAGTTAAAAAATGAAAATGGAAGTGAGTCTCTTAACGAGAAAAATTTAGTTTGCAGGGCATTAGACAAAATAAAAAATCAGGATCTTAGTTTTGGAGTAATGTGTGATGTTGCTTTAGATCCTTATACATCTCATGGACATGATGGCTTACTAAATAATAAATACGAAATTTTGAATGATGAAACTAATCAAGTTTTGGTTCAACAATCTTTGTTATTGGCAAAGCATAAAGCGGATATTATTGCGCCATCCGATATGATGGATGGTCGCATTGGACTTATAAGAGAAGCATTAGAAAATAATGATTATAAAAATATGCTATTACTTTCATATGCCGCAAAGTATGCATCAAATTTTTATGGGCCTTTCAGAGATGCTGTTGGCTCCCACAAAAGCTTAAAATCTGATAAAAAAAGTTATCAAATGAATTTCTCAAATTCAAACGAAGCTCTTCGAGAAGCCGCTCTTGATATTTCAGAAGGTGCAGATCTTATTATGGTAAAACCTGGAATAAGCTATCTTGATATTATTAGTAAAATTAAAAATGAGTTTAAATTTCCTACATTCGCGTATCAAGTATCTGGAGAATATTCAATGATAAAAGCCGCAGGTGAAAAGGGTTGGATTGACGAAGATGCAGTAATTATTGAACAGCTTACATCTTTCAAAAGAGCAGGTGCCGATGCTATACTTACATACTTTGCTCCTTATATTGCAAAAACTCTTAATTCATCTAAGTAGTCTTTTAAGAAGACTTGATGTATCAAGTTTATTGTGTCCCATTTCTTGTAAATCAGCATAAAACTGATCAACAATCTTAGTCACTTCAAGGTCTATTCCAAATTCACTTGCCTGATTAAAGGCAATCCCTAAATCTTTTCTCATTAAATCAACTGCAAATCCAAAATCAAATTTATCTTCTACCATTGTTTTTAAACGATTATCTAGTTGCCATGATTGAGCT
>CACIBF010000008.1 GCA_902584815.1 uncultured Pelagibacteraceae bacterium | reverse complement strand
TTACTTTAGAGGAGAGATTAAAAATGGTTGCAAAAAGAGAATTTGTCACAACAGAAAAAGAAATTCTATTTGATGCAGCCGATATTTTAAGAATGGGCAAAGATTTATTTGTTCAACATGGCTTTACAACAAATTTAAAAGGAAGTAATTGGCTGAGAAGACATTTTAAAGATCATAGAGTACATACGTTGAACTTTCCTGGAGATCCGTATCCAATTCATATTGATGCTACATTCACTCCATTAAAACCTGGATTAATAATTAATAATCCAACAAGACGTCTTCCTGAAGAACAAAAGAAAATATTCGAAAGAAATGACTGGGCAGTTGTTGACGCTGCACAGCCAGCTCATAACGAGCCTCCACCATTATGCTATTCTAGTATTTGGCTAAGTATGAACGTCTTAGTTGTTGACCCAAAGACCGTATGCGTAGAAGAAAGTGAAGTTTATCAGTGTGAACAGATAAGCAAACTTGGATTTGAGGTAATTCCTGTTCCATTTAGAGATGCCTATCCATTTGGAGGAGCTCTTCATTGTGCAACAACTGATGTTTATAGGGAAGGAAATATGGAAGACTATTTTCCTAATCAATAATTTAAATGGTTTTTGACAAAACTGAATATATTGAAAGACTGAAAAAGACTAAAATTTCAATGCAAGAAAAAGGTATTGACCTATTAATTTCTCAAGATACGGCAAATATAAATTACTTAACCGGCTATGATGCTTGGTCATTTTACTATGCTCAATGTGCGTTAGTTCATGTTGATTATGATGAGCCACTATTATTTATAAGAGATCAAGATTCAGGCGGTGCCTATATTAAATCATACGTCAAGAATGAAAATATAATTGTATATGATGAAAAATATATTCATACGTGGCCGTCGCATCCATATGATTTTCTTATTGAGTTAATAAAAAAAAATAAATGGGACAACCAAAATATTGGAGTTGAAATGGATAGTCACTATTTTACTGCCTACTGCTACGAGAAATTACAAAATGGCCTTCCGAATGCTAAGCTTATTGACTCAGAGAGGCTAGTTAACTGGATCAGAGTAATTAAATCTGATAACGAAATTAATTTAATGAAAAATGCAGCATTAATTTCTCAGGAGGGAATTAAAACTGCCTTCAATGTAATAAATCCTGGAGTAAGACAGTGTGATGCAGTAGGAGAAATTCAGAAATCTCTTTTCTATGGGACACCTGATTATGGTGGAGAATACTCAAGTATTGCAACCCTTTTGCCAACTGGCGCAGGTACATCTGCTTCACATTTAACTGCAACGCAAGATCCATTTATTAGTGGTGAAGCTACTATTGTCGAAATAGCTGGTGTATACAAAAGGTATCATGTTCCTATGGCGCGAACTGTTTTACTTGGTAAAGCAGAACAAAAAAAAATTGATGCCATGAATGCAACTAATGAGGCATTAGACTCTGGTATTTCGGCCATCAAACCAGGAAATACGGCTGATGATGTTGCTCAAAAATTTTGGAAGATTTTAGATAAATACAATATTAAGAAGGAGTCTAGAACCGGATACTCTATTGGAATTGGCTACCCTCCTGATTGGGGGGAGCATACATTAAATATTTCTAAGGGAGATAAAACTATTCTAAAGCCAAACATTACATTTCATATGATAGCAGTAATGCAATTTGGTGACTGGGGGGTTGAAGCATCAGAGTCTATTAGAGTAACTGATAAAGGATGTGAAACTTTTTGTAATATCTCGCGAGATCTACATATAAAAGACTAAATAAAATTAGTTAAAAAAAATCACCTTTTTCTAAATTAGTTCTTTGATGAATATAACAATTCATTAACAGTCCAAATCCACCCATAATAGCAAGTGTAGAGCTGCCTCCATAAGATAAAAACGGCAAGGGAACGCCCACAACCGGAATTAATCCCATTACCATTGATATATTGATTAAAACATACAGTGAAAAAACAAAGGTAACTCCAATTGATAGATATCTTGAGAAAAGACTTTTTGATACGATGGCCATTCTGAATGATAGTAGAATAATAATTAAATATATAATTATTAAAAAGATTGACCCTAAAAAGCCAAATTCTTCGCCAAACATTGTAAATATAAAATCATTATGCATCTCAGGCAAAAAATTAAGATGACTTTGAGTTCCATCAAGAAACCCTTTTCCAAAAAAACCTCCTGAACCAAGCGCGATCTTAGATTGAAGAATATGATACCCATTGCCAAGTGGGTCTCTTTCTGGATTAAAAAAGGTAAAGACTCTCTCTTTTTGGTACTCTCTTAAAAACTGCCATGCAATTGGTATAGATAATAAGCCAATTAAGCCTCCTGATATGAAATAACGATAACTTAGTCCAGCTGCCCAAAATATAGAAAGGCTACCTAAAGCAATTACTAGCGCGGTTCCTAAATCAGGTTGAATAAAAACAATTAACGTTGGAACTATTACAAAGACTATGGGAATTAAAAGCCTTGTTAGAGAATTTATGTTTACATCTTGTATACTATGATAATATTTTGCGAGGGCTAAAATAAGAGTATATTTAACAAATTCAGAGGGCTGTAAGCTTATCCCACCAATTTTAATCCATCTAGTAGCACCAAATGTTTCCGTTCCAATAAATGGTATCAAAGCTAAAACTAAAATATTTAAAAAGAATATAGGGTAGGCAAATTTAAATATTAATTTAATGTCAATCATACATAAAAAAAATATCAATAATAAACCGATAAGAAATCTATAAAGATGATTTTTAGGCCATGAATTAAAATCTCCTTCAGCAACACTATAAAGGGCTAGGAGGCCAAAACTAAATAAAACTAAAATTAAAAAAATAATAAAATAATTTATACGTTTTAAACGTTCAGAATAAGATAAATTTCCAGAGCTAAAAGAAGAGTTAAACATTGATTATCACTGATTGCTTTATATCCATTTTTTTCCTAAATAAATATTTAAATATCTTGGATGCTATTGGTGCAGCTGCCTTTGATCCACTACCTCCATGCTCAATAATAACTGAGATCGCATACTTGGGTTTGTCACTTGGACCATATCCAACAAAAAGGCCATGATCTCTTTTGTTCCATGGTAAGTCCTTATTTTTAATAATTCCTTCCTCTCTCTCTTTTTCAGTGATTACTCTTACCTGAGAGGTCCCTGTTTTACCTGCCATCTTTTTTTCACCTAAAATTCTTGATCTATATGATGTTCCTCCTGGCTCATTTGTAGCGTTGTCTAAAGCTTTCATTAAAATTTTAAGATGGCTTTGCGCAGCTAAGAGAGTTGGAATTTTTATATCTTTTTCATCATTCCTATAAATTAGTTGAGGTTTTATTTTTTTTCCTCCATTAACAATTTGAGCAAAAGCAAGGCTTAGTTGAGATGATGTAGATAAAAAATAGCTTTGACCAATAGCTGACACTAATGTTTCTCCTATAAGCCATTTTTTTCCTAGCGTAGTCCGTTTCCACTTCTTATCAGGTACGATTCCAGTCTGTTCTTCATAAAATAAATCAAATACTTCTTCACCAAGACCAAATCTTCTACAAACTTCAGCAATTTTATCAATACCAACTCTTCTAGCAATATGGTAAAAATAAACATCACAAGATACTTTAATAGCCTTATTCATATTAACTTCTTTATGACCATCCTTTTTCCAACAGTGAAAGGTTTTAATCCCTGATTCTAAGCTTGTATCCTCAACTTCATGCTTTCCGCTACATGAAAAAGTTTCATTTGGACTTATTCCACTTTCAAGGGCTGCTAGAGCTACAAGTGGTTTAATAGTTGAACCAGGCGGGTAAAATGATGAAATTGACTTATTGATAAGTGGTTTATATTTATTGCTTAGTAAACTTTGCCAATCGCTTAAACTTATTCCATCTGAAAATTTATTTGGGTCAAACGCAGGAGCGGATGCTAAAGCAATGTAATTTCCAGTACTTACATCTATAACTGAGATTGAGCCACTAAGACCTTTTAACAAGTCAAAACAAAAATTTTGAACATCGGAATCGATTGTTAATTGAACACTTTTACCGACTTTGCCCTCAATTCTTTTTAACTCTCTTATTTCTCTTCCAAAAGCATTAATCTCTATACTTTTTGATCCAAGTTGACCTCGTAATTCTTTATCTAAAGATTTTTCAATACCTATTTTTCCTGATTTTGCATTGTTTAGTTTTGAAAATGGATTTTCCTGATATTCTTCTTTAGCTATATCTGAAATATACCCCAACAAATGAGCATGCGAGTCCTTTTCTGGATAAAAACGTTTATATCCTACAGATGGAAAAACACCTTTTAGTCGATATAAGTTTGAATTTAATCTTGCGAATTCATCCCAACTTAAATTATCAATTATTTGAACAGGAACAAACTTTTTAGATTTTTTGATTTTCTTAATAGTCTTATCTATATCAATTTGTTTTTCAGGAAGGACTAGATTTAAAGATTCTAATGCCTTATTTATATCAGAGACTTCTTCTAAAATAATTGAAGCGTGATAACTTTCTATGTTGTTAGCTATTGGCTTGCCTTGGGTATTATAGATTACCCCTCTCGATGGCTGGATAAGCCGATGGGTAATTCGATTTTCATCTGAAAGTGACTTATAATCTCTGTGCCTATAAAGCTGAAGATAAGCTAATCTAGAAGACATTAGCGCGAAAACCCCCGTTAAACCAATTGAAAGAATCATAGTTCTTCGCGAAATTTGTTTATCAGCATTTTCTGATTTAGATATATATTTTTTTTTATCAAACATTTGATGATACGAAAGAATTAAAAAATCTTTTTATAAGTAAAAATAAAATAATCGTCAAAATCATATTGATAAATACTTTATAAAAATCAATAACAATACTATGGCTAAAGAATAGAAAAAACCCCTCTAAAAGTGATAATAAAAATACTCCAAATGCAAAAAAATATACATTCATTAAAAAAGAGCCTGTCCCTGAAACTAAATTAGAAATCTGACCCAAAAAGAAAAAAAATAAAAAAAATAAAGAAGAAAATCCAAATTGAAAGCCCAAAAGCGTATCTTGGTATAGCCCATAAAATGAAATTAATAATATCAGTTTCCAGTTATATTCGTATTCAGCTCTTATAAAAATCATCAACCCTAATACATACAATATATTTAAATAAGAATTCGTTACGATAATTTGTGATGAAAGAATAAAAATAAATAAAAAATGGAATATAGAATTTTGAAAATTATTTAAATTAATTAAAGACGATTGAGTTTTCATTATATTTAATATTCTAAAATCCTCACATGTGTAAGTTTTTCAATATCTTCAAATAGTTTAACTTCAATGTCATTATCAGTTATAGAGCTAACTTGACCAATTAAAATAAATGGAGGGAATATACCCCCTCTTCCAGAAGTACTAATTGTATCGCCAACACTTATCAATTCTCTATCTTTAGCGAAAACAATTTTTGGATTTTTAAAGCCTTGGCCGATCATGATTGCTTGGTAACTATTATTAGAAATCGAAACTGGTATCCTGCTACTAATATTTGATAATAAAATTGCAACAGAGGTATTTTTTCTTACTTGATCAACAAATCCGACTAATCCTTTTAGACCCAGAATTGGCATACCAGACTTTGTGCCATTAATTTCACCAGATGTAACAGTAATGGAGTTGAGATAATTATTTGATATTTTTGATATCACTCGAGCAGTTTTAAAATTAAATTCATTGTCATTAAATGTATTCAATAGTCTCTCATATTCTTCAATCTTTAATTTCATTTCAATAATTTCTTGAAAACTAATTGACTCTGAAAGCTGCAATTCTCTCAATTCTTCATTTTCTTGGTACACTCTACTGATATCAATAATTTTATTGTATCCAGAAATCATCAATTTAACAGGTGAAGCAATAATTGATGATAAATTAAATGATAATTCAGATGAAGAAGCTCTTATGCTATTCGATAAATTTGACGTATCAAATCTAGATAACACTAGAATTAAAAAAAATACTAAGAGAGAAGCAATAAGAATAAGTTTTCTTGACTTACTACTTAATGAATAGAAAAAAGTATTTCTACTGTATCTCACAATTATTTTTCAAACTTTAGTAAGCTGATGAAAGAATTGGTAAAAATGAACTTTCAGACTCTAGAGCTTTTCCACTGCCAATGGCAACGCATGACAATGGCTCATCAGCAATTGTTACCGGCAGGCCTGTTGCATCTCTTAAAGCATCGTCCATTTTTTCTAAAAGTGCCCCGCCACCAGTCAATACTATTCCCATATCAACTAAGTCTGCCGCCAATTCAGGAGGTGTTTCTTCCAGAGCAGCTTTAACTGCATCAATTATTGTTTGAATAGGCTCAGATAAAGCTTCCGCAACTTGAGTCTGGGTCATTTCAATTTCCTTTGGAATACCAGAAGCTAGATCACGACCTTTTATATCTAGAGATTTACCATCTCCACCCTTTGGAGATATCGCAACTCCGATTTCTTTTTTGATACTTTCAGCAGATGTTTCTCCAATTAAAAGATTATATCTCTTCCTCATATACTGAATGATTGAAGTGTCAAAAATATCTCCTCCCACTCTAACTGAACGAGAATAAACAATGCCGCCAAGAGAGATAACAGCAATCTCACTGGTTCCACCTCCGATATCAACAATCATTGAGCCTCTTGGCTCGTTCACAGGTAAGCCTGCACCAATAGCTGCAGCCATTGGCTCTTCAATTAATGAAACCTTTCTTGCTCCTGCAGCTAAAGCAGAGTCATGTATAGCTCTTCTCTCCACAGGCGTAGAACCCGTCGGGACACAAATAATAATTCGCGGGTTAGCAAAAGTTTTTCTGTTATGAACTTTTCTTATAAAATGCTTGATCATCTCCTCAGTGACAACGAAATCGGCAATTACTCCATCTTTCATTGGTCTAATTGCTTGAATATGGCCTGGTGTTTTTCCTAACATACTTTTAGCTTCTTCTCCTACAGCAATAACACGACTTTTTCCCATTTCATTAAGGACTGCCACAACTGACGGCTCATTTAATACTACTCCTCTTCCCTTTACATAAACAAGAGTATTTGCAGTTCCAAGATCAATGGCCATGTCAGATGACCACATACCAATTAAATTATTAAACATTTTATTCCTTCCATTTAATTATGACGTTACCGACATTTGTTTTGGTTCAGTTTTTTCCCTTTTAACGATTAGTTTATTTAGTGCATTTATATATGCTTTTGCAGAGGCAACTAGGGTATCTGTATGAGAGCCTTGACCAACAACTGATTTACCTTTTTCTGATAATCTGACAGAAACTTCGGCTTGCGCATCCGTACCTTCTGTAACAGCATGCACTTGATAAAGTAAAAGCTTTGCAGAATGAGGTATTAATTTACTTAGTCCGTTAAATATTGCATCTACTGGCCCATCGCCTGTAGAAGCTATTTCTTTTGTATCTCCAAAAATTTCTAATGAAATAGTGGCCTTTTGAGGTCCTTTTGTGCCTGCTATTACCTGAAGATCGATAAGCGAAATATTATCATTAACTCTTATTGCTTGATCTTCAATAATTGCAGCAATATCCTCGTCGTATAAGTTTTTTTTCTTATCAGCTAAAGATTTGAAGTTTTCAAATGCTTCCTCGATAGCATTATCACCAACATTATAACCAAGCTCAATTACCTTTTGCTTGAAAGCATGTCTTCCTGAGTGTTTTCCCATAACTAGATTAGATTCTGAAACACCTACACTTTCTGGTGTCATAATCTCGTATGTTTTTGCATTTTTTAACATTCCATCTTGATGAATGCCCGCTTCATGAGCAAAAGCATTTTTACCTACAATTGCTTTATTAAATTGCACAGGGAACCCAGTAACAGTAGATACTAATTTTGATGTCTTACTTAATTGTTCAGTTTTGATATTTGTTTCAAATGGCATTAAATCATTTCGGGTTCGGATTGCCATTACAACTTCTTCCAAGGCAGCATTGCCAGCTCTCTCTCCTAGGCCATTAATTGTGCACTCGATTTGTCTCGCTCCCGCTTTCACTCCCGCAAGGGAATTTGCTACTGCTAGACCTAAATCATTATGACAATGAGTAGATAATGTTACTTTATCAATATTAGGAACACTATTTATTAGATGTGTTATGATATGTGTAAATTCCTCAGGGACTGAGTAACCTACTGTATCAGGAATATTTATTGTTGAAGCCCCATTTTTAATTGCTGCTTCAACAGTTTTACACATAAAGTCTAAATTAGTACGGGTACCATCCTCACAGGACCATTCAACATCATCACATAAATTCCTTGCGAATGAAACACTGTCAATTACCTTTTGATATACCTGATCTGGGTCTAGCTGTAATTTATGCTTCATATGCAGCTTACTTGTCGAAATAAATGTATGAATTCTAGGTCGAGCAGCATTCTTAAGAGCATCTGCTGCTGACTGAATATCACTTTGGGATGCTCTACTCAAAGCGCATACTTGTGATTTTTTTATAATTGAAGAGATTTCTTTTACTGCATTAAAATCACCTTTTGATGCTGCGGGAAAACCCGCTTCAATAATATCAACTCCAAGAGTCTCTAAAGCCTGAGCAATTTTAATTTTCTCTTCAATATTCATTGACGCTCCGGGAGACTGTTCGCCGTCTCTCATAGTCGTGTCAAAAATCTTTATATTGTTTTTATCTTGTGTCATTTCCAATAATTCCTCTTATTACTTATTAAATGTGTTAAAATTAAGTATCCCCTGCAGCTGAAATTATTTCGCCCAGGGGCTGCTAAGCAGATTTAACAGCAATAAGATTTGGGATAAAGGCGCACTAATGGTGTTTAAATATTTAGATATTTTACTATTTCTAACCAATTTTTTCATAGTGCGTTCAATAACGTTAGTTATGCTATGTTTATATTTATTTTTAATATAAATCAATAGGTTAGTGTTTTAAGCCAATAAATTGGCTTAAAAACTATCAAAGTATTGCTATTTAATCTAATTCTTCGTTTTATCTACAAGCTTATTCTTAGATATCCAAGGCATCATAGATCTTAATTTAAGCCCAACTTCTTCAATTGGGTGATCATTAATTTTTTTTCTCATTGCCTCAAAATTTTTAGCGCCACTTTTATATTCATCAATCCAATCGCGAGTAAATTCACCTGATTGGATTTTTGCTAAAACACTTTTCATTTTAGTCTTCGTTTCGCCATCAATTACTATTGGACCTGATACATATTCGCCATATTCTGCAGTATTTGAAATTGAATAATTCATATTTGCAATGCCACCTTCATAGATTAAATCAACTATAAGTTTGACCTCATGAAGACATTCAAAATATGCCATTTCAGGTGGGTAACCTGCTTCAGTTAATGTTTCAAAACCATTTCTAATTAATTCTACAACACCTCCACATAAAACAGATTGTTCTCCAAAAAGATCAGTTTCACATTCATCTTTAAATGTTGTTTCAATTGTGCCTGCTTTTCCACCTCCAATTGCAGAGGCATACGAAAGAGCAATAGGCAAAGCGCTTCCAGATTTATCTTTATCGATAGCAACCAAACATGGAACTCCTCCACCTCTTTTAAATTCTGATCTAACTGTATGTCCTGGACCCTTAGGCGCAATCATAAATACATCAAGATCTTCTCTAGGTTCAATTAACTTAAAATGCACATTGAGACCATGAGCAAAAGCTAGAGCTGCGCCTTTTTTAACACGTTGTTCAATATGATTTTGATAAACATCAGCTTGAAGTTCATCGGGAACAAGCATCATAATTACATCAGCCCATTCAGCAGCATCTGATAATCCCATTACAGAAAAACCTTCAGCTTTAGCTTTTTCTGAACTAGATGAACCTTCTCTTAAAGCAATCGCTAGATCCTTAACACCTGAGTCTTTTAAATTCAAAGCATGAGCGTGTCCTTGGCTACCATAACCAAATATTGCAATCTTTTTTGATTTAATTAGTTCTAAGTCAGAGTCTTTTTCATAATATACTTTCATATTTTATCCTTACATTTTTTCAGTGCCACGTGCAATTGCAACAACACCAGTTCGAGAAACCTCTGATAGCCCTAAAGGTTTCATTAAATTAATAAACGCATCAATTTTATGAGGAGATCCATTTAATTCAAAAACAAAAGAATCATGTGTCGTATCAATAATTTTTGCTCTAAACACTTCAGACAACCTCATAGATTCAACTCTTTTTTCACCAGTTGAAAGTATCTTAACCAATGCCATTTCTCTTTCAATGCCCTTTTTTTCAAAAGTAACGTTCGCAGCTCTGCTAACTGGCACTAATTTTTCAAGTTGTGAAATTAGCTTATTAACTGTTTCCTCACTCCCAGGAGTAACAATTGTAATTCTTGAGATATGTTTTTCTGCATCCACTTCGGCAACAGTAAGACTGTCAATGTTATAACCTCTTCCAGAAATAAGCCCAATAACACGAGCTAATACTCCTGGCTCATTGTCAACAAGAACTGATACAGTATTCTTTGTTAAATTATCTTCCATTAAACTAGAACCTTTCCTTCATCGGAAATTTCACTTTTCTCGGTTTCATCTCCAAGCAGCATATCACTGTGAGACTTGCCCGAAGGAATCATCGGAAAAACATTTTCGTTTTGATCAACAACACAATCAAATATTACAGGACCATCGTAATCAATCATTTCTTTTATTGATTTATCTAAATCTTTAGGATCTTCAACTCTTATTCCTTTTGCGCCATATGCCTCAGCTAACTTTACAAAATCAGGCAACGAGTCTGTATAACTATGAGAGTACCTCTTATCATGAAGTAGCTCTTGCCATTGACGGACCATTCCCATGTACTGATTGTTTATAATAAATATCTTTACAGGTAACTTGTGTTGTATAGCTGTGGACATTTCTTGAATGCACATCAGTATCGATGCCTCGCCAGCTATATCAATCACAAGCTTTTCAGGATATGCAACTTGAACGCCCAAAGCAGCAGGAAAACCAAATCCCATAGTTCCAAGACCACCAGAGGTAATCCACCTATTAGGTTTCGAAAATTTATAATGCTGCGCAGCCCACATTTGATGCTGCCCAACTTCGGTTGTAACAAAAGTATCTTGATCTTTAGTTAATTCATAAAGTCTTTGAATTGCATACTGGGGCTTGATTGTCTTCTTTCCTTGATCGAATTTTAAAGAGTCTTTTTTTCTCCATTGATCAATTGTACTCCACCAATTTTTTATCTCAGCTTTATTTGTTTTATATACCTTAGTCTTCCATAGCTTAATTGCATCTTCTAACACATGAGCAACATCCCCAATTATTGGAACATCTACATTAACTGTTTTATTAATTGATGATGGATCAATATCAATGTGTATCTTTTTAGAGTTAGGCGAAAATTCTTCAACCTTTCCAGTTATTCGATCATCAAATCGTGCTCCAATATTGATCATTAAGTCACATTGATTCATTGTCATGTTTGCTTCATATGTTCCATGCATTCCAAGCATTCCAATAAACTGATTATCGTCGCCTGGGAACGCTCCCAAACCTTGGAGAGTAGATGTAATTGGAAATCCAGTAAGTCTCACGAACTCTCTTAATAATTGAACAGCGGCATTTCCAGAATTTATAACGCCTCCACCTGTGTAAAAAACAGGTTTTTCAGCTGAAGAGATTAGTTGTAAAGCCTCATCAATTGTATCAATGCTTGCTTTAAGCTTTGGACGATATGACTTATGCTTAACAGTCTCGGGGCCAATATAGGTACCTGTTTGAAACTGTATATCTTTTGGAATATCAACTAAGACAGGGCCTGGTCTTCCATTTGATGCAACATAGAATGCCTCATGAAGTATTCTTGATAAGTCATTAATATCTTTAACTAGCCAATTATGTTTTGTGCAAGGCCTTGTGATTCCCACTGTGTCACATTCTTGAAAAGCATCCGTTCCAATTAGATGACTTGGAACCTGTCCACTTATACAAACTAATGGAATGGAGTCCATTAGTGCATCTGTTAAACCAGTAACAGCATTTGTTACACCAGGACCCGATGTGACTAACAAAACTCCAACTTTACCAGAAGATCTGGCATATCCCTCAGCCGCGTGTGATGCACCTTGTTCATGACGCACTAAGAAATGCCTCATAGGCTTATTATCTTTTGATGCCGATCTTTTTGCGAGCTCATCATATATGGGCAAAACAGCTCCACCTGGATAGCCGAATATTGTATCAACGCCATGATCTTCAAAAGCTTTTAAAACCATTTCAGCACCTGATAATTGAATATTAACCATATTTACCTCTCGATTAAGATGGCTTGTTTATGAGCATTTTCTAGAAATGTCAAATAATTATTAATATGTGGAAAGTAAATTATATTAATACTTTATAAATATTTCTTAATATCGCAATTTTTTGTAATATTATTACCTTTTATCCAAGTAATTTGCCTTTTGATATAATTTCTTGTTTTTTGTTTTGCTAAATTTGATGCATCTAAGAGTGAAATTTCATTATTTAGGTATTTAGATATCTCTCTTACCCCAATTGCTTTCATAATAGATAAGCTTGGGTCATAATTCATTTCAAGCATTTTCTTTACTTCATCAATGCCTCCGCTCTCTATCATTTTATCAAACCTACTTTCACTATTATTGTAAATTTCTAACCTGTCAAAATCTTGAATAAATATATCAAATTCCAAATCCTCAATTACTTTTTTATTTTTTAAATTCCATTCTTCAATCATCTTGCCTGTACTCACAAAAACATTATATGCCCTTTGAATTCTTTGAGTGTCATTTGGGTTTAATTTAAGACTGGCATTTTCATTCAATAAGATTTCATAAATATACTTTAGTCCTTTTTTCTTCACTTTTTTTTTAGTCTCTTCTTTAACACTTATAGGTATATTTGGAATCATTGATATTCCATCAATAAGGCTTTTCAAATACATTCCTGTCCCACCTACTATTATTGGCAACTTATCATTATCAAAAGATACTTTGATTTCTTTTTTTATTAATTCTAGCCACATAGAAACCGTACAGTTTTGATTGCCTTGAAGAAATCCATATAGCTTATGATCGAAGTTTTTTTCATCCTCAATTGAAGGGCGTGAAGTAATTAATCTTAAATCTTGGTATACTTGAATACTATCGGCGTTAATTATTGTAGAATTATATTTTTTAGCAACTTGAATTGCCTTTGAAGATTTTCCGCTTGCTGTAGGGCCAAAAATTACAAGCGCTTTTTTTTTATTCATTTAAAAGATTTTTTAATCTAAAGAGAGCTTGGCCCCAATATACTTTCTTGTATTAGGTCCACCGTAAAAAACTATCAATACATTTTCTTTACCATCAGCAACTACATCTTTAATTATCGATAAAACATCAGATCCACTTTTTACAGGTCTATTTTGAATTTCAATAATTATATCATCAGGTGAAATATTTTGCCTTAATAGAAAAGAGTCTTGGCTTAATTCAGTTATTATCACTCCTTCAAGTGCAGTGGCTAATTTTAAACTTGACTTATCATCATTTGATAATTTTCTTACCTTAATACCTAATTCTTTAATGAATACGCTGTTATCATTACTTTCTATTGCCGCTAACTCATCCAAACTAGGTTGTTTACCTAAATTGACATTGAGCATCACTTCTCTTTCATTTCGCCAAACCAGAACTTTGGCTGGGCGACCAATTTCAGCGCCAGCTACAAGTCTTGGAAGTGTTTTTACTGACTCAACTTCTTGACCATTAAACTCAATAATAATATCTCCCTCCTGAATACCATCTTTCAGAGCTGGACTATCTGGAGTTAATCCCTGCACTAATGCTCCATATGTTTTCTCTAATCCAACACTTTGAGCAATTTCATCAGAGACTTCCTGTATTCTCACCCCTAGCCAAGCACGCTCAATTTCACCATTAGTTTGCAATTGATCAATTATATTTTTTGCAAGGTTTGATGGAATTGCAAAACCAATGCCTATTGAACCACCACTTGGAGATATAATTGCTGTATTAACGCCTATTACATTGCCATCTAAATCAAACAATGGCCCTCCAGAATTTCCTCGATTTATAGATGCATCAGTTTGAATAAAGTTGTCATATCTTCCACCAAGCATTCTTCCTCTTGCTGACACAATTCCAGCTGTAACAGTACCGCCTAGTCCATAAGGATTTCCTATTGCCATAACCCAATTACCAACCTTGGCGCTATCAGAGTCTCCAAAGCTTAGGGCTGGCAATCTTTTTTCTGGCTCAACTTTAAGCAAAGCCAAATCTGTTTCTTTATCTGTAGCAATCAGAACCGCTTCAAGCTTTAAACCGTCTGTGAATGTTGCAGTGATGTCAGTTGCATTTTCAACTACATGATTGTTTGTAACTATATATCCATCTTCTGATATAACAAAACCAGATCCTAGAGATTGGACTGTTCTTTCTGAAGGCTGTTGCTGTCTTGGAACATTAAATGGAAAATTAAAAAAATCTTCTAAGGATGGTTGTGAATTTTGATTTGTTTTGACAGTTCCTGTGGTTGAAATATTAACTACTGAGGGTGATAACCTTTCAGCAAGATCAGAAAATGAATTTGGTCCTGTAAAACTATAAGATGCTTGTGCTGTTGAAATAAGTACAATTATATAAATAGAAAAATTCCGTAAAAAATTCATGAGATCTATTCCTTAACCAACCAAATTATTATTAAACCAATTACTGCAGAAATAATTCCTGTCCATTTAAGAGTTTCATTTGAGGAATTTAAGATCTTACCAATCATCGACTTCATTGTATTTGGAAATATGGCATAAAGAAGTCCCTCAATAATTAAAAACAGCCCAAAAGCAGTTATCAATGTACTAATCATGATTTTTAGTTTTGGGAATTCTCCATAATCGAAGAAGCATCTGGATTAGCAAAATATTTAAAAAATTCACTGTCAGGAGATAAAATCATCGTTGTATCAGAATTTTGAAGACCTTCAGCATAGGCCTGCATAGCTCTATAGAAAGCAAAGAACTCCGGATCAGTATCGAATGCCTCTGCAAATACTCTATTAGCCTCACCATCACCTTCACCTCTAATTATATTCGCTTTCTTTTCTGCTTGAGATTTTATGATAGTCACATCTTTGTCAGCAGTTGATCTAATTCTTTGAGCAATTTCTGCACCCTGAGCACGAAACTCTTTAGCTTCTCGTTCTCTCTCAGTTTGCATTCTTCTAAAGATTGCTTCACTGTTTGCCTCGGGTAGATCAGCTCTTTTAATTCTCACATCAACGATCGAAATACCAAAGTCATTAACTTCAGTCTCAACCAACGCTGTTATTTCCTTCATTAAATTAGCTCTGTCTTCAGATAAAACTGCTGCCAAAGGTCTTTCACCAAGAACACTTCTAATCCTAGAATTTACAATTGCTGAGATTCTTGAACGAGCGACATTTTCATTTCCAAGAGTTTTATAAAAGTCTAAAACATCAATAATTTTGAATTTAACATATGCATCTACAATTAGTCTTTTTTGATCTGATGCAATTACCTCAGCTGGAGGAGCATCAATATCTAATATTCGATTATCAATAAAAACAACATTCTGAACAAATGGTACCTTAAAGTTAAGTCCTGGTTCCATTATAACTCTCTTTGGATCACCAAATTGAAGAACGATAGCATTTTTAATTTCAAAAACTGTAAAAATACTTAAATATCCAACGAAAGCAATTAAGCCAATTATGATCAGTGATATTCTTGATGCTTTCATAGTACTATTGCTGACCTTTCTTTTTTAATTCAGGCAAAGGTAAATATGGAACAACAGAGTCGCCAGCTTTATCTATTATAACTTTATCCATGTCTGAAAAAACTTCTTCCATCGTTTCATAGAAAATTCTTTGTTTTGTAACAAATGGGGCTTTTGCAAATTCTGATTGAATAGCTAAAAACCTTGAGGCTTTACCTTCACTATCAGCAATCACTTTCTGTTTATAACCTTCAGCTTGTTGTAAAATTTGCTCTGCTTCACCTCGAGCTCTTGGAATTATATCATTTGCGTAAGCTTCTGCCTCATTTCTCTGTCTCTCTAAATCTGCTCGTGCAGCTTGTACATCTCTAAATGCATCGATAACTTGTGATGGAGGATCGGCTTTTTGAGTTTGAACTTGGGTGATTGTAATACCTGCTTGATAGTCATCAAGTATTTGTTGAATTAAAATACTAGTTTTCCTTTCGATATCAGTTCTACCCTCAGTTAAAATTGATTGAATAGCTCCTTGACCAATCACTTCTCTCATTGCAGTTTCAGCTGCACTTTTAATTGTTTGCTCAGGATCCTGAATATTGAATAAGAAGTCACCAGCATCTTTAATAAACCAAAATACAGAATAATCGATATCCACAATATTCTCGTCACCTGTTAACATTAGGCTTTCTTCAACAACATCTCTAATAGCGGTAACACGACTATCAGGACTTTGACGATATCCAATATCAACTCTATTAATTTTAGTTACCTTTGGAGTAAACACGCGCTCGATAGGATAAGGTAAATGATAGTTTAGTCCCGGTTGGGTAGTTTTTGTAAACTTACCAAATTGTAATACTACTCCTTGCTCATCAGGAAGAACACGATAAAAACCACTTCCTAACCAAATAAGAAGCAAAATGATTAAAATAAATAGAGGGCCAAATTTTCCAAAGAAAGAACCTGGCAAGAAACGTTTCATTTTATTTTGGGCGTCACGAATAACTTGATCAATATTTGGACCTGAGCCACCACCGTTATTACCAGGAGATCCCCAAGGATTATTGTTGTTGTTATCTGACCAAGACATCTAATATGAAACTCTTTTTTTAAATATATATTTCAAACTACTATAAAAACAACTAACTTTGTGTTTATACTATATGTTATATTGTTATTAATAGGACAATTACAACCACCAAAATATGGCAGAAACACTAGAAAATAAGGTATTACATGCACTAGGTCAAGTAATAGACCATGATTCTGACCAAAACATCGTTTCTCTTGGATTAGTTAAAGATATTACAACTGAAGAAGGTAAGGTTAGTTGTGTTTTAGAGTTCAATGAAATTGATCAAAAGAAAAATGAAAAAATATTTGAGGATTCAAAAAAAGCTATAAATGAAATTCCAGGTGTAACTAAAATAAACATAGTTACCACATATCATAAAAAAAATAATGAAGACAGTGATGACGATACATCGATAAGTAGTGAACTAGAGCAACCTCAACCTGAGAGTGTGGGTACATCAAAAATAAAATATATTATTGCAGTGTCTTCTGCAAAGGGAGGAGTTGGAAAATCAACCGTATCTGTAAATCTTGCTTCAGCATTCAAACATATTGGATTGAAAGTTTGTTTACTTGATGCAGATATTTATGGTCCATCACTTCCAAAAATGATTGGATCAAAAGATAAGCCAGAGTCTGATGGTAAAAAAATTGAAACTATTAAAAAATTTGGCCTCTCAACAATGTCTATGGGCTACATGGTAAATGATGAAAACCCAATAATCTGGCGTGGGCTCATGGTCATGAAAGCTATTAATGAAATGATAGAAAAAGTAAACTGGGGAGAGGCAGATATTATGATCATTGATATGCCCCCAGGCACAGGTGATGTTCAATTGACCTTAACTCAAAAATTAAAATTAACTGGAAGTGTTCTAGTTTCAACACCTCAGGATATTGCACTAATAGACGTTGTTAGAGGATTAAAAATGTTTGAAAAAACAAATGTTCCTATTTATGGCATTATAGAAAATATGAGTTATTTCGTTGCTCCAGATACGGGAAAAGAATATCAACTTTATGGTGAGAGTAAAACAGAAGCAATTGCAGAAAAATATGATTATGAATTACTTGCGAAAATTCCCCATGACCCCTTACTAATGGAACAGTGTGAAAAAGGTCATCCATTAACAGACTTATTTCCTGAACATAAAGTAAGTCAGATGTTCATTGAAATGGCTGAAGATATATTAAAGAAAATTAAGCTAAATAAATTATCAGAAACTACTTAAGATCAAATTTTTTCTGAAGCTCTGACCATTCTCGTTTTGAAATACCTTCGTCTTCAAATGATGCCTTTTCACCTTTTAATAATTTTTTTAAAAGGTTAATCTCTTTTGCTGAAACTTCAGTACCCCCTATGCGATAATCTTCAAAAGCATCAGCTGCAATCGGTACCCACTTCTTTACAATATCCATCATTATATCAGCATATACTCTTATTTCATACTGAGCATGCGCATCTGCTCGCAAAGCAAGAAAATGAAGTAAGTTGTTTAAATCAATTTTCCAATACCATTGTGTATAGGTGTTTAATGTCAAATTCATTCTAGCAAGCTCTCTTGCAACACCCGGTTTACTGGAATCAATTGACTCACCGTTAGGATTTTCATTCAATAGTGTTTCATAGTTTGCGTATGTTTGTTCAGCATCTTTTTTAAGTATTGATATCACTTCAGCTGCCTCATCACTTGATAAAACTTCTCCTCTTCCCTGATTATTTATCGTTGATTGAGCTGCAACATTTTCCATGGATGGAATATAAAATTCCTTATCTAAAATTGAATATCGCGCTGAATATTCATTTACATTCGCCGTTCTGTGTCTAATCCATTGACGAGCAATAAAGATGGGGAGCTTGATATGAAATTTTATTTCACACATCTCAAAAGGGGTTGAGTGCCTGTGTCTCATCAAATATTTTATTAAGCCTTTATCATTTGATATTTGTTTCGTTCCCTTTCCGTATGACACTCTTGCAGATTGAACTATTGCGGAATCATCACCCATGTAATCAATCACTCGTACGAAACCATGATCAAGAACTTCGAATGGCTGATATAGAATATTTTCTAATTCGGGGACAGTTGACCTTAACGTTTCAGATTTTGAGCCTCTCAGCTCTTCTATTTCAGAAAGTTGATCTTTATTTACAGCCATTTATGAATCATGAGTTAAAACAATACTATATAATTAATATGTTCTTTAAAAAGATAGATTTACAAACTATATTGAAATTGCTGGGGATATCCTCAGCTATTGGGATAAACGACTTGTGTAATACCCATTACGGACCCGGGGGCGGTACCCGGCACCTCCACCATAATATGGGGGTGATATAGGATCGACGGATGTTTAAAGACTGGTTTTTCTCACGGCATTGTACCGCCGTTATCGGGCTAATTTATAAATGCTAACAATAAAGTAGCACTCGCTGCTTAAGTTTACTTAAGCTAGCGCGGTTCGGGAGGCACCGGGCAACAGAAGTCTCCCACTTTCTTTTTCTGTCAATGAGATTAAATAATCAAGTAATTAACTTTAATAGGAGAAACAATGAAAAATCTAATAATAGCGTCAATAATAGTCTTATTTTCTACATCTGTATTTGCTGGTTCATGTCCAATGATGGCACAACAAGTAGGTGATAAAATTGCACAAGCGCAACAACTTCATGATGATGCAATGGCGGCGCATGATAGTGGTGATCACGCAAAATCTGAAGAGCTATATAATGAAGCGCTTGAGCTTTTTAAAAGCTAAAATTAACTTAAGTTTTTTTTAATTACGGTTTGGGAGGCACCGGGCAAAAGAAGTCTCCCACTAAAGGAAAAAATGAATACAGAGTTCCAGCATCAATATATACAGTCTATGGAAATTGTATTTATAGTAGGCTTTATTCTAACCTTATCTTTTTCATACTACCTTAAGCAAAAACAGAATGAACGCTTCATAGCATCACTTCCATTACTGTCACTATTTGCGCATCAAGTAGAAGAGTATGTTTTGTCGCCGATAATCTTAGGTGATCACTATCATTTTATAAATTGGGCTTATAGAATTGGCATGGACATATCACCAACTGAAGTTGTTGCTATTAATGCTCCGGGATGGATCATTGTAGGTTCATTATTGCTTTTTAAAAGTAAAACAAATGTTTTTTCAAAATTATTTCTACTTATAAATTCATTATTGATGGCAAATTCAGCATTCCATTTAGGAGTATCTACATCTCAAGGTGATTTCAGTCCAGGTATGATTACTTCACTATTTATGTATTTGCCATTATTTCTCTATGCTGTTGTCTTGAATATTAAAATGAACACTAAATTTAGAACTATATTTATTCTATCTGTTTTAGGGTTCGTGTTTCACTTTATTTTATTGATGCGAATTACAGTTTTTTAAAATTTAAAACATTCCTTCCATGTTTAGTAAGAAGGTAATATAATACCTTATTGATGAGTAAAAAAAACCGAATCGAACAAGATAGTATTGGCAAAATAGCGGTTTCTAATGAAAATTTTTGGGGCGCACAAACACAAAGGTCGCTTAAAAATTTCAAGATTGGCAGCCATATTATGCCAATCGAAATTATAAGAGCATTAGCCATTATTAAACTATCGTGTGCCAAGGTTAATTCTAAACAAAAAATATTGAGTAATAAATTATCGGCTGCGATTGTAGGCGCATCTAAATTAGTGTTGTCTGGTAAATACGATAGACACTTCCCATTATCAGTATGGCAAACAGGTTCTGGTACTCAAACAAATATGAATGTGAATGAAGTAATTGCAAATCTTGCTAATAAAAAACTTACTGGAAAATTAGGAACAAATAGCCCAGTTCATCCAAATGATCATGTCAATAAAAGTCAATCGACAAATGACTCATTTCCATCTGCGATCAATATTGCAACGGCAGTGCTCGTAAAAGATAGTTTAATTCCTTCAATGAAAAGAATTCAAACTACATTGAAAGGTCAATCAAAAAAATGGGATAAGATAATTAAAGTTGGACGCACTCACTTGCAAGATGCAACACCGCTTTCACTTGGACAAGAGTTTTCGGGATATGAAGCAATGATAAGCTCTAATATCAAAAGAGTTGAACAGTCATTTGGAAGCTTATTAAATCTTGCACAAGGAGGTACGGCTGTTGGATCTGGCCTGAATACAAAAAGAAATTTTGATAAACTAGTTGTTAATGAAATTAGTAAAATTGCTAAGATAAAGTTTAAACCAGCAATTAATAAATTTCAGGCTTTGGCTGCACATGATGCGATAGTTGAGATGTCGGGATCGCTTAATGTATTAACGACAGACTTATTTAAAATTGCAAATGACATAAGGTTACTAGGCTCAGGCCCAAGATCAGGGCTAGGAGAATTAAACCTGCCTGAAAATGAGCCTGGATCATCAATTATGCCAGGTAAGGTCAATCCTACACAATGTGAAGCATTGACTATGGTTTGCGTGCAAGCAATGGGTATGCACAACACAATCAGCTTAGCTGGCTCACAAGGTCACTTTGAACTTAATGCTTATAAGCCTGTAATAGGACATAATATTATTGAATTAATACATCTTCTATCAAGTGGAATGGACAATTTTAATGATAAGTGTCTAAAAGGCATTAAACCAAACTTAAAAAATATTAAATCTGGTCTAGATAATTCGTTAATGCTTGTAACCGCACTTGCTCCTGAAATTGGATATTCAAAAGCAGCAGATTTAGCAAAGCTTGCACATAAGAAAAATATTTCACTTATCGAAGCAAATAAGATTTTAAAATATATGGACAGCAAAAGAATTAAATTAGTGCTTGATCCAAAAAAAATGATCTCGCCCTCATAATTGTTATGTCCTCTCCTAATAAACATACCGTTGTAATTAACGGCCATAATACAAGTGTATTTGTAGAAGACGATTTTTGGATTGAATTAAAAAAAATTAGTAGTGAGAAAAAGGTATCATTGAGTGAACTTATTTCGTTAATTGATCAAAATAAAAAAAAATCTAATCTTTCAAGTGCAATTAGACTTTATATATTGAATCACTTAAGAAAAATTTAGAAATGTCTAATCAAGAATATTTATCAACCTTAAACAAGTCTCAACTCAAAGCGGTTCAAAGCATTGAAGGCCCTAACTTAGTGATTGCAGGTGCTGGAACAGGTAAAACTAGAGTATTAACAACAAGAGTTGCTCATATAATTGATACTCAAAATGCTTTTCCTTCTCAAATCTTATGTGTGACATTTACAAATAAAGCGGCCAGAGAAATGTCTGATCGAATTCAAAAATTAGTTGATAATAAACTTGAGAGAATGCCGTGGATGGGAACTTTTCACTCAATTGGAGCAAAGATAATAAGAAACCACTCAGAACTTTTAGGTTTAAAAACAAGTTTTACTATACTCGATAAAGACGATCAGCTTTCTTTAATTAAGCAAATTATAAAAGCTGAAAATTTAGATCAAGCAATTTACGTTCCTAAATTTATCCAAAACAAAATTGATCAATGGAAAAATAAAGCTCTAAATCCTCAAGATATAAAAACAGACTCTCTTGACAGCATGACAGATGATAAATCACATAAAATTTATCAAATATATCAGAAAAGATTGTTTGAAATAAATTGTCTTGATTTTGGAGATTTACTTTTGCAATGCATCAATTTATTTACAAACAGCGATATTATAAAACGCTATAGCTCTAATTTTAAATATATCCTTGTAGATGAGTATCAAGATACAAATGCAGCCCAGTACATCTGGTTAAAAAAACTTGCATCCACACATAATAATATTTGCTGCGTAGGTGATGATGATCAATCTATCTATAGCTGGCGAGGTGCTGAAGTAGACAATATGATAAGATTTGAAAAAGATTTTGATAATGCTTCAACAATACGTCTTGAACAAAATTATCGTTCAACAAATAATATTCTAAAGTCTGCATCGTCGCTTATTAGCTACAATTCAGTTCGACTTGGAAAAGAGTTGCACTCTGATCAAGGTAGTGGTGATCCTATATTCATTCATCAAACAAACTCTAGTAAAGATGAGGCAACTATGATTGCTCAAGAAGTTCTGAAATACAGGGATCTCAATCCTGATTTAAATAATATAGCTGTTTTAGTAAGAGCAGTTTTTCAATCAAGAGAGATAGAAGAAGCAATGATTAGATATTCAATTCCGTACAGAATTATTGGTGGAATTCGTTTCTATGAAAGATCTGAAATAAAAGATGCTGTTTCATACCTTAGATTAGTTTTTGAAGAACATGATGATATTGCTTTTGAAAGAGCAATAATGAATCCAAAAAGAGGAGTTGGTGAAAAATCTTTTAATCATTTAATTTCTGCTGCGAAGAATCAAAATATTCCTTTATTGCATGCTGCTCGATTAGTAATCGGAACCGACGAGGTTTCAAAAAAGGTATCCCATAATCTTGAAATATTTAATAATCTAATAATACATGCACAAAAGATGATCGAAAATACATACTATTATGACATCTTAAAATTTCTACTTGATGAGTCTGGTTATATGAATATGTTAAAAAATGACAAAAATGTATCTGCTCAAAGTAAGATAGAAAATATAAAAGAACTCTTGGTCGCAATGCAAGACTACGCCTCTATTGAAGAATTTCTTGAACATGTTTCCCTAGTAACCTCAATTGATGAAAATAATGAAGACAATAAAGTAAGCTTAATGACGTTGCACGCGGCTAAGGGACTTGAATACAACTATGTATTTTTACCAGGATGGGAAGAAGGTCTATTTCCCCATCAAAAAACTATTGATGAAACTGGAAATAAAGGAATAGAAGAGGAAAGACGACTAGCTTACGTAGGTATTACAAGAGCAAAAAAAATAGTAAATATTTCGACATCATTATCCAGAAGATTTCAAAATAATTGGATGCCATCACTTCAGTCACGTTTTATAGAAGAACTTGACGAAAACTTAGTTAAACATATAAATCACGTATCTGATCATATACAGAATTTTGGAATGACTTCAATTGATGAATTTAATCAAGACTACAGTGTTCAACCAAAGAGATTGAGCAAAAGAATATCACCGGGTATTGAATATAAAACTGTAATGGATATCGAAGAAGAGGAAAATAGTAGAGATATAAACGACGAAACTTATTTACAAATTGGACAAACAGTAAAGCATAGTAAATTTGGTATTGGTACAATTAGAGATATTGATGGACCAAAAGCGGTCGTGAAATTTGATAACCACGGAACAAAAAAATTAATATCATCATTTTTAAGACCATTATGAAGATAAGTAATAAATTAAAAAAAATACGATCATTAATGAAAAATCTTTCTATTGATTGTTATTTGATTCCACATAGTGACGAATTTTCTAATGAATTTTTACCTCCTTATAGTCGGCGATTAGAGTGGATCAGTAATTTTACAGGATCCGCTGGAGATATAATAATTACTAATAAAAAAGCTTATCTATTTGTTGATGGCCGTTATACCATACAAGCGTCTCAAGAAGTAGACAGCAATAATTATCAAATATTAAATTATAAAGATAAAACTGTTTTAGATCTTTTATCTAATATCATAAAAAATAAAAATGTTATAGGATTTGATGGTAATATTGAAAAATTTAAAAAGATTAAAATTTTTCAAAAAAAACTTGGTAAAGATATTAAGCTTAAACCAGTAAAATCAAACTTGATTGATTTAATATGGAAAAATAGACCTAAAAAATTGATATCTAGTCCATTTAAACTACCTCTTAATTTTCATGGTGAAGAAAAATCATTAAAAATTAAAAAAATAATTAGATATATTGAAACAAGTAAAAAAGACTCCTGTATTTTAACATCATGTGACACTATTTGCTGGTTATTTAATATTAGGGCACAGGATTTAGAATACTCACCATTGATAATGGCAAAATCAATTATTCATAGAGATGGAAGTTGTTTTATTTTCTCCGACCAAAAGACACTTAAGAATGAGACATTAAATAGTAAAATCAAAATAATTTATAAACCACTTCATCATTTTGACTCTCATTTTAATGAATATAAAGATTCAATTGGATCTTACCTATGTGCACCAAATGACACATCTTTTAATGTTGTCATGTTGATAAAGGAAATAGGAGCTAAAGTCATATTCAAAGATAATATAGTTGACATACTTAAGGCTAAAAAGAATACAACTGAAGAAAATGGAATGAGAAATGCACATATACGTGATGGCGTTGCATTAACTAAGTTTATCTATTGGATTAAAAATACAAAAAATAATTCTCAAACTGAAATAAGTGCTTCAAATTATCTAGATAAATTAAGAAGCAAGAATGAGAATTTTTTTTCTTTAAGTTTCCCTACTATTGCTGGATCAGGACCAAATGGAGCAATTGTGCATTACAGAGCATCTAACAAAACTAATCGTAAATTAAAAAAAGATGATCTTTTTTTAGTTGACTCAGGGGCTCAATATTTCGATGGAACGACAGATGTAACTCGTACTATCGCTTTTAGTAAGGTTACCTATGAACAGAAAAAAATGTATACTCTAGTACTCAAAGGTCACATAGCTGTAGCACTAAGTACATTTAATGAAAAAGAAAGTGGTAAAACACTTGATAGACATGCTAGAAAGTTTCTTAAAAAAGAAAAGTTGAATTTTGATCATGGAACTGGCCATGGTGTTGGATCCTTTCTAAATGTCCATGAGAGTCCTCCTTCTATTTCACCATTATCAAAACATAAGTTTAAAAAGGGTATGATTGTTTCAAATGAGCCAGGATTTTATAAGAAAAATAAATATGGAATTCGTATCGAAAATCTCGTTCTTACTAGAAAAAAACAAAGTCGACTTTATTTTGAAACTCTTACTGTTGCACCACTAGAGCCAAAGTTAATTGACTTTAAATTACTCACATCTATTGAGAAGAAATGGCTTAAAAATTATCACAGTAAAGTTTATAAATCAGTTGCTAGTTTTTTGAACAATAAAGAAAAAATGTGGCTCCAAAATGAGATTAGCTCTCTAACAGTTTAATCCACTGCTCTTCTGAAATTACTTTTATCCCTAATTCTTTAGCCTTTTTCAATTTTGAACCCGACTTCTCTCCGCTGATTAAAATATCAGTACTAGCACTAATAGATGATACTACTTTTGCCCCTAATCTTTCTGCTCTATTTTTTGCTTCTGCCCTAGACATTTTTTCTAAACTTCCTGTAAATAGTATTTTTTTACCAGTTATTTTAGACTCTTGTACAACTATTTTGTCCACGTAAATCTCACACAAGTTTAAAAGTCTAATTATTTCTTCACGGTTATTTTTATAATTTAGATATTCAAAAAAAGAATTGATTGCTTTAGGACCAAGTCCATCAATTTCAATCATTGTATCTCTAACTTTGCTTGTGTTTGCTTTCAAATTTTGTAAAAAGCTTTTAAAACTATCAACACTCTTAAATGCTTCACTTATTGCAAGTGCATTTTTTTCACCTACAAATCTAATACCAAGAGAGTAAATTAGCTTTGATAATGGGAAGCTTTTTTTACTTTCAATTGCTCTCACTAAATTATTAAAAGATAACTCACCCCATCCCTCAAGTTGACATATTTCGGGTTGTTTATTCCTTAAGTTATATACATCAGAGTAGTTTTGAATGAACTTATTGCTAAAAAAAAGATTTATTTGTTTTTCACCAAGTCCCTCAATATCTAATGCACTTCTAGAGACAAAGTGTTTCAGTCTACCTAAAATCTGCGCTTCACAGATATAAGTACCTGAACAACGAATAACCACCTCTTCAGGATCTATTATGATTTTAGAATTACAAATAGGACACACATTTGGTTTTTTGTATTTAATTCCTCTTTTATTCTTTTTGTCATTTATGACTTCAATTACATGTGGGATGACATCTCCAGCCCGCTCAACAATAACTCTGTCACCTTCACGAATATCTTTCTTTTCTATCTCATCAAAGTTATGTAATGTCGCATTTGAAACAATTACACCTCCGATATTTACTGGAATAAGTCTTGCGACAGGAGTTACTGAGCCTGTTCTTCCTATTTGAATATCAATTTTCTTAACAGTTGTTTGAGCGGTTTCAGACTCAAATTTATGAGCTATTGCCCAACGTGGAGCTTTACCAACGAAACCTAGGCGATCCTGTAAGGATAAATTATTAACTTTATAAACAAGTCCATCAATATCATAGGGAATGGCTGCTCTCTTACTTACAATATCTGAATAAATATCTATCAAACCATCAATTGAATTTGATTTATTCATTAGAGGGCTTATTGGAATTTTCCATTTTTTTAATTGAAGCATTTGGTCATAATAAGTCTCATATTTCTTACCCTTAATTTGCCCAAATCCATGAGATATAAATTTTAATGGTCGTTTCGCCGTTACCATAGGATCAATCTGTCTTAGGCTTCCTGCGGCAGCATTTCTGGGGTTTGCAAATTGATTACCTGATGACTTGTTTAAAACAACAAAATCATCCTTGGTCATAAAAATTTCACCTCTTATTTCCATTAAAGAGGGAACATTTTCGAAATCAATCTTTTCCGGTATATCATTAATTGTTCTAATATTTGATGTGATTATTTCTCCAACTTTACCATTGCCTCTTGTTGCAGCTGATACTAATTTACCGTTCTCATAAATAAGATTTACTGATAATCCATCAATTTTAGGTTCAATACAATATTCGATATTGTTTACCGATGAACCTAAAAAGTTTTTTAATCTCTTTTCAAAATTTTTTAAGTCATCAGATGTCATAGCATTATCTAGTGACAGCATTGGAGATGGATGATTAAATTTCGTAAAATCTTCTGATACTTTTCCTCCAATTTCATTTAAAGGATTCTCAGCTAATTCAATTAGTGGGTTTTCATTTATAATTTTTTTTAATTTAACAACTAATTTGTCGTATTCAGCGTCAGTAATAGATGGTTTATCTTTATTATAATAAAGATCATTATGAATTTTTATTTCATCAATTAACTTTATGATACTTAATTTAATCTCTTTTTTATTCACTTACTTCTTTAGCTAAGAATTGCTATTAACAATTTTGTATGATTTTTTATACCACTCACTATCTGGAAAATTATATCCTAGGGTTGATGCATATTTCTCTGACTCACTTATTAAACCAAGAGAATAGTAGATTTCAACGAGTCTATGGAGCGCTTCAGCAGTATAAATTGAAGTTTTATATTTATCTAGAACAGTATTGTATCGATTGATTGCAGAAATCCAGTTTTTACTATATTGATAATATCTTGCAACTTCCATTTCCTTTGCTGCAAGACGATCATTCAAAATATCAATCTTGCCTTTTGCATCTTTAGCAAAAGAGGTATCTGGATATTTATTTATGACATTCTGAAATGAATTAAGGGCAATTTCAGTCATACTTTGATCCCTCTCTACATCATCAATTTGATAAAAGTAATTTAGAGATTTTAAATAGTAAGCATAACCTATATCTTTACTTGCAGGATGTAAGGATATAAATCGATCGAGACTATTTAAACTCTCATCATAAAATTGTGACTTATAATAACAATATGCGCTCATTAATTGAGATTTTGCAGCCCATTTTGAATATGGATACTGTCTTTCAATATCCTCAAAAATGATTGCTGCATCAATAAAGTCTCTTTTTGAAACTAGACTAGTAGCTTGATCATAAAGAATTTTAAGTTCTTCTCCCTCAGTAGCTGGAACTTCAATTTTATTTGAAGAACAACTAATTATAAAAAGAGATAAAAATGATAAGGTTACTAATAATTTATATTTATGAAGCATATCATTACTTTATGATTGATCACATATTAAATTAATAATTTTAAGATTAAAGACTATTCTACAGTAAATTAGATATAATTGATTACTTCTTTACTGTCATAAATTGGATTTTGTGAATTTGAACTAATAGCGTCTTGAATTTTTGATAGAGAGCTATCGTTCATTAAGAATTTTAGCATTTCTTGAGTTCTTCTGTGCCCTGCACAATATGCCTCGACTGAACCAACAATACTCATTCCTGAAAGATAAATATCACCAATTAAATCTAGTACTTTGTGTCTAACAAACTCATTTTCAAACCTGAGATTTTCATCATTTAAAATTCCATCCTTGCTCAAAACAATTGCATTATCAACTGAGCCACCTTTAATTAACCCTTGGGCTCTAAGGAATTCAACTTCATCTTCAAAACCAAATGTCCTAGATGGCGAAATCATCTCTTTGTACTTTACTTCATTTAATTCATCTAGAATAAAGTTTTGCTTCTTAATTAGAGAATGGTCATAAACAATAGTATAATCAATGCTCAGTTGTTCATTCGGTGAAACTTTTATAAAAGAATTTTCATCTCCAACCATGAATGGTTTTAAGATTTTTATTGATTTTTTTGCAGCATGTAATTCTTTTACCCCAACACTTTCAATTGTCTCGACAATTTTTTTTGAACTTCCATCCAAGATAGGAAGCTCATCAGTATTCAAATCAATTAAAGCATTGTCAATATTCAATCCATGAAAAGCTGATAATAAATGCTCTGTCATACTGACCTTATGCCCATACATATTTTCAAGAGATGAGCAAAGCTGAGAACTTGTTATATTATTTATACTACACTCAATTACTTTTTGATGATTTGGCACACCAAGATCAATTCTTTTAAAATTTATTCCTGTGTTCGCTGGTGCGGGATGAACAGTCATTGTTGAAATCACTCCAGAATGAAGAGTTATACCAGCCAGGGTGAATGATCTTTTAAGGGTAGTTTGAAGAGACATGTGCTATTTATATAAGCAATTTACTTATTTAACAGACAATGATTATTACTGTATTTTACAATTAGATTGATGCAAAAAAATTATAAATATATGAAAAAAATGACTTTTTTTGATTACTTTGATCATGGTTTTCATCAACTTGTAAATCATGGTCAGCAGCATATGTAAGCAGACCAAAAGATGATGATAGAGATGGGTTTGATATGATTGTTTTTAACCCATTAAATTTTTGGGCCACTCCTAATCTAACTTTTTTTGATCCAAGTTGATTTTTAATTTTATTTATAAGTTTTGCTGACTTAGATCCTTTACCCGTAATGATTATATTTTTATCCACTAGATAAAAATATTTTGAATGTCTTGTTACTTTTTGTATTAACTCTACTAATTCTTCACATCTTGAATTAAATACTTTTAAACTATCAATCTCAAATTGATCGTCCAAATTTTCTTCATTACTCATATTTAATTTTTTTCTTAAAGCATCTGCCTCATGTAATTCTATATTCATCACATGACTGATATCTTTTGATATATGCAAAGTACCAATTGGTATTTTTTGGAAAGCGATCAGATTATTATCAAAAATATAGCTAATAAATGTATAGTTTTTACCAATATCAATAACTGATGATCCATGTGATGACTCTTCCTCTGATAATGTTGAAATAGATGAGGTATAGGCACTTGCAATAAATTGACGCACAGATACTTGTAAATTCTCAAAAATATCCCTTAATTTATTTAATCTGTCACTATCACTTATGATTATATGCCATCTTGTCCTCAGATTATTAACTCTCATTCCAATTGGATCAGAAACAGATTTTAAATTATTAATTCTATGACTTATTGGAAAGGAATGTAGAGGCTCTTTTCCATCACTATATAAAGACTTAAACTCTCTTTGCTTAAAGAAAGAATTTGTCATTTTATTTGTAACAACTTCATTATCTAACTCGATCTCCTGATCAATGTAAATAGAATCATTATGATTATAAATGCTGATATAGGCATCTTTAACTGATACGTTTGATTCAATTTCTGCCTTGTCAATTGATTGTCGGATATATTTCTCTAATTCTTCCTCTGGATATTCAAATGGGTCAGTGCATTCAATTGGAAATTCTGCAATACCATGACCAATTAACTGAAGAAAAGTTCCTTGATTCACGATTTCAAGCTCATGAGCGATTAAACAAACAACCCTATCTGGACGAATATCTATTCCTGTAATGATTGTTCGACTCAAATCAAACCTCTTCAATATTTACTTTTAATTTATCTCCATCAATTTTGATGATTGCTCGGTCATTAATCCTTAAATCAACCTCAATTATATTACTTTTGAGTATTTTATCTCTTTCAATGAGTTTTTTAAGATTACCAAGAGATTTACCAATATTGCTTTCAGGTAATTTAACAATTAACTTATTGTTAAAAATTAAATTCCACCTTCTTCGTTCAATAAATTCCATTTCCTTTACCGATAATAAAATTTCGGGATAATGAATATTTAAACTTGAGATTAAATTTGGTAGATTTATTTCGCTATCAATACCACTTATAAGTAATCTCTCACTTTCTAGTATCTCATCTTCATTTTCTTCAACGATTAATTCTCCATCAATATCAATTAAATAAACCTTTTGATCTTTTAAAAGGAGTGCAAATGGATCATTTTCTGTAATAAATATATTTAAAGTATTAGGAAAACTTTTTTTTATATTAACTTTTTTAATCCAGTTTAAATTTTTAATTTCTTCAGCAGCATTTTTTAAGTCAAAAGTAAATAAACTTTTTCCTTTTTCAAATGAAATTTTTTTGATTTTTTGTGTGTCAGAAAAATTTACTCCAATTACATTAACCGTCTTTATCTGAGCAAAGGAATTTAATGCTGAGGGATTTAAGTAAAAAAAAAATATAAATCCAAGTGAAAGAATAACTAATAAACCACAACCAAGGTTTAGATATCTAACGATTTGTTGACGCATCATTTAGAATCCAATTTATCAATTCATCAAAGCTAATTCCATGAAATTTTGCAATTTCTGGAACTAAAGATGTTGGCGTCATGCCGGGCTGAGTATTGATTTCAAGTATATAAAACTTACTTTGGTGTTTATCATATATAAACTCTGTTCGAGATATACCTTTGCATCCAATTAAATTGTGAACTTTAAGAGCTAGTTTTTCAACATTTATAGTCTCATCTTTTGAGAGCCTTGCTGGAATTATATGCTTTGTTTCTCCATCATCAAAATACTTTGACTCATAATCATAAAATTCATTTTTGGGATCAATTTCAATAGAACCAGTCTTATTATTCCCAATAACAGCAACATTTATCTCAGGTCCATCAATAAACTCTTGAATTAAGACTTCCTTTCTATCTATGTTTCTAGCAGTATAGTCTTCTATATCCTCTATTTTTCTAATGATTGATACACCTACACTTGACCCTTCACTTCTTGGTTTGATAACAAATGGAAACTTAAAAGGAAGGTTGTCTTTTAAGTGATTGAGGCTTGATAATATTGTTGAAGGATAAAGAATATCATTTTTAATAAAAATCTTTGCAGACTCATGTTTATCCATTGCAATTTGAGAAGCTTTAACGCCAGAATGTGTATATGCAGTCTTACTTAGCTCAAGAATCTTTTGAACTTGGCCATCCTCACCCCATGTTCCGTGCAGAGCATTGAAAATAACATCAGGCTTATTTTCTTCAATTTTTTCTAAAAGATTTAAATTAGCGTCAATATGAACTATTTCATGACCTAAACGATCCAAAGATTTAGCTACTTCTTTTCCTGATATTAAGCTTATTTCCCTTTCAGCAGAAATACCGCCTGATATCAACATTACTTTTTTAATACCTTTATTCATCTTTGACCTTTTATTTGAATTTCCCATTCTAATTGAACACCAGTTTTTTCTAGAACTTTTTCTATAATTCGTTCACCAAAATCTTCAATAATATTTGAGGATTTTGTTTGAGTATTAATAATAAAATTTGCATGTTTTTTTGACATAGATACTCCATCAGGACAAACAACTTCGTTGAGATAAGGCTTTATAAGCTCCCATGTTTTTTTATCTGTGACTTGGGAAGTTGGGTTTTTAAATGTACTTCCACCTGTTCTAACTTTTTGAGGTTGACTATCTAATCTACGGGCATTGATGTCGTTCATTTTCTCTTTAATTTGATCTTTATCTCCGTGGTTCTTTTTTATTTCTACTTCAGTAACAATGTGATTTTTTAAGAAATTATTTTTTCTGTAAGAGAATGTTTGTTCAGAATTTTTTATTATTGTTTCATTGCCCTCAAAATCAATACATTTGAATGAATAAACTACGTCTGATATTTCACTACCATAGCACCCTGCATTCATTGCAATAGCTCCTCCAATAGTTCCAGGTATTCCATAGAGAAATTCACAATCAGTAATTGATTTTTCATAACAGTATTTTGAAAATACTTTATCTGGCACCGCCGCACCTGATACAATACTTTCATCATTTTCATTTATAAAATTAAAGTTTTTACTCAGCCTAATGGTAATACCATTTAATCCTCCATCCCTAATTAGGATATTCGAACCAAGACCGATAACATTAATTGTAGTATTAGTATTTATTAATTTTAAAACCTTTATCAAATCTTTAGATGATTGTGGAATAAATAAGACTTCTGCTAACCCTCCTACACCAAACCAAGTTAGTTTCGAAATATTTTTATTGAAGAATATATTTTTATTTAAAAATTCTCTATCTAATTCATTTTCTAAATGGTGTTGTAATTTAGTTTTCATTTAAATCATCTAATATTTTATATGGCCAATCAGTAATATCTCCAGCACCCAGAAAAATATAGATCTCATCTTTTTTACTTTTTTTTATTTCCTCTTTGATATCGTCTAGACTATTTAAATAGTAACTGAGTGTATTTGAACCCTTACCAATTAATTTAATTATTTTATTAAGATTAAAGTTTTTAGGTTTGCGTTCATTTGCTGAGTAAACATTTGATATAAATACTTTATCAGAACTAACAAAAGACCTTGAAAATTCTTTTAATAGAGGGATGACTCTAGAATACCTATGTGGTTGAAAAACGGCAGTAATTTTTGATTTTGGATAAGCATTCTTCAAACCAAGTAATAAATTTTCGATTTCAGTAGGGTGATGAGCATAATCATCAATTAATTTTATTGAATTATACTTACCAACATAAGTTAGTCTTCTTTTTACGCCTTTAAAGTTTTTTAAAGATTCTTTTGCTCTAGTTATTGAAAGGTCTAGTTCTATAGAAATTGCAATTGCAGCTAGTGCATTTAAAACATTATATTTACCAAGCATCGGAATATTAAAATTTCTAATACAGTAATTTTTTTTCTTTATATTTATATCAATATCAAAATATGTTTTTTCTTTCTTATATCTAATATTAAAAGCCCTAATGTTACTTTTTTTGTCAGTACCGTACGTTATAATATTAGTATTTTTTATTGATTGAACTAATGACTTAATAGAAGGATCATCTAAGCATACAACTGCAAAACCATAAAATGGTATATTTGAGATAAAACTCTTAAAACTTTTTTTAAGTTCATTGTAGTTTCCGTAATACTCTAAATGCTCTTTATCAATATTTGTCACTACTGAAATATATGGATCTAGTTTTAAAAATGTTCCATCAGACTCATCTGCTTCAACAATTATCCATTCTCCTTTTCCTAATCGAGTATTTGTTCCAAATTCATTGATTATTCCTCCATTAATAATTGTGGGAGAAAGCCCATAATCAGAGATTAGTGATGCAATAAGAGTTGTTGTTGTTGTTTTTCCATGTGAGCCAGAAATTGCGATTGTTTTTTTTAATTTGATTAGCTGTGATAAAATCGATGATCGAGATAATATTGGAATTTTTAATTTCAGTGCCTCTTTCATTTCTGGATTTTTATTATCAATTGCTGAAGAATGAATAATAATATCAGTATTAATAATATTTTTTTTATTATGCCCTATATAAACTTTTATTCTTTTTTTATTAAGTCGTAAGACATTTTTACTTTTAGAAATATCGCTACCTTGAACTTTATAACCCATACCGTGGAGAATCTCAGCAATCCCACTCATTCCAATTCCACCAATACCAATAATGTGAATTATATTTTTTTTATTTATATTCATAAAGTTTTGATAGTATTTGCTCTGAGCTATTTGTAATTTTAATTCTTGATAATTTTGATTTGATATAACCTGAATTTTGTTCGAAATATAGTAATCTATATATTTCTAATGATAAATTTACAGAATTTAAATTTTCATTTCTTATAACTTTAGAACATTTGATTTCTGACAGTTTTCTTGCATTAAAATATTGATGATCATCTACAGCATATGGAAATGGTATTAAGATTGATGGTTTTTTTGCATTTATAATCTCATTTGTAGTTGATGAACCAGATCTAGAGATAATAATATCAGACATATTTATAAGTGAAGTCATATCATCAAAATAATTACTCACTTCACAACTTAACTTATTAGCAATATAAAAATTTTTTATTTTTTTAAGATCTTCTAATCTACCTTGATGACTAACATGTATCCTTTTGCTCACTTTATCTTGAAGTTGCACAATTGCTTTTGGAACAATCTCTGAAAGAGATTTTGATCCTTGGCTACCACCAATTACACAAATTCTTATTTTATCAATATTTTTACTTATAATTCTTTTATCATTTTTCAGATCACGAACTGGCATACCAACATTAATAACTTTTGCTCTATATTTATTGTCAATTTTTAATGTTTGCTCAAAAGTAGTAAAAATGATTTTTGCTTTACTGACTAAATTACGGTTTGCTTTTCCCATGACGGCATTAGCTTCATGAATTGCGATCTTATAATTTAATAATTTTGCCGCATATAATGGAGCTAAAGTCATGTACCCACCAAAACCAACAACAAAATCAGTTTTTGAATTTAGTAATATAAATAATGACTTTATATAAAATAATGGAATATTAAAAATTTGAGAAACTCTATTGTTTGCTTTGAATAGATTTTTTAATATTTTTTTGTCCTTTTTTGGAATCGTATCAAAAAAGACTCTTCCTCTTTCATCTGTGATAATCTTACATTCAATTTTTTTTTTTCTAAAAAATCTATAAGTAGTTAGCATTGGCAAACAGTGACCTCCTGTGCCTCCACCAACTAAATATATTTTTCTCATAATTTATTATTATTTCTAAATGTGTCTTTTTTTTGAAAGTAACATAATAAGACCAAAAGTAATAGATATACCTATTATTGATGAGCCTCCATAGCTTATGAATGGTAATGTCATTCCAGTTGATGGCGTGAGACTAATATTAACAGAAATGTGTATTAATGCCTGCAATGAAAAATATATGATTAGAGAAAAAAGGCTTATCTGAAGAAAATGATTTTTTTCATCGTATAATCGAATAAATACTCGATATGCAATAAATAAAAAAATGAATAAAATAAATATACAGCCTATTATGCCAAATTCTTCTGCGATAACAGCATATATATAGTCAGTATAAGCCTCAGGAAGATCTATCTTTAAAGTTCCATTACCAGGACCTACACCAAATAGCCCTCCACTATTTATTGCTTCTTTTGCTAATTCTGGCTGATAATTATTTATTCCATCAGGCCACAAAAAACTATCAATTCTATTTTTTACGTTAAAATTAAAAAAATATATGAATATTGAAAAGAAAATACCAGAAAATAATATTAAACAAATAATCCAAAAACTAAATCCACTTATAAATATTGAAGAAAAAAAAATAGATGTAATTAAAAAAAATTGACTAATATCTGGTTGGATTACCAAGATTACTCCTATTGCTAAAAATGACAGAATACTGATACCGTATTTATATTGATTTGACTGACCAGTTTTAGACTCCAAGAAAAAAGCGAGTGCCAAACAAAAAAAAGGTTTGATAAATTCAATTGGCATAATTGTAAAATAATTAAGATTAATCCATCTTTTTGATCCATTCCATTCCTGGCCAATAAGTAAAGTTGAAAACAATAACAAAAAAGAAATTATAAATAATGGTAGAATCATTTTCTTTAAATGATTTATTCTTAGCATGGATATTCCAATGCTGATTAAAAGACCAATTATTAGATATATGTGTTGTGTCGAGAAAATTGATAGTATGCTTATATTATTTATGTAAATAGATGTTGGATTTATTGTTAAGCTCATCAAAAAGCCGGATGTAATTAAAATAAATAAAGATATTAAAAGCCATTTGTCTACTTGTTTCCACCACTCACTTAAAATACTACTCTCATTAAGAGTATTATTATTCATTAAATAAACTTTCTTGTAATTAACTTTTTAAACTTCTTTCCTCTTTCTTCAAAGTTTTTATATTGATCAAACGAAGCAGCGCCAGGACAAAATAAGATAGTTGAGTGTTTTTTTAAATCGATATCACTATAACACTCTCTGATGATTTCATTTAAATTTGAAGAGGCAAATATCTTATTAGTATTTGAAAAAAAATTTATAAATAACTTTTTATCAACACCTGTTATATAAACTTTCTTAAGTTTATTGACATAAGGTAAAAGTATATTTAAATCTTTGTCTTTTAAGACTCCCCCACAAATAAGGTAAATATTTTTATAATTCTTTATTGCTCTTACCATAGATTCGATATTAGTTGCCTTTGAGTCGTTAATGATCATAGTTTTATTATTATCAAAAATGAGTTCTTGACGATGATTTAATCCAATATAACTATTAAGCGCTTTTTTAATCGAGAGATTTTTTAATTGAAGCGAAGATAATACTTGATAAGAAATTTGAACATTTTCTTCATTATGTTCACCATTCAAGTGTGGGTTACTGTATTTTATCTTCCTTAATTTTGATGTGATTAACAATTTCTTTTTTGATGAGTAAAATTGAGTTTTTCTTTTTTCAAAATTAAGAGAAATTATATTACTTTTTTTATTTTTCAGCAGCTTTGATGCTTTTGATTTAATTAAATCATGATTACAATTTAATATTGCCGTATCATCATTTGTTAAGTTTTTAAAAATTTTTGATTTTTGATTAAAGTAATTTCTCATATTTTTATGTCTACTTAAATGATCTGAAGATAAATTAGAAATCACTGCTATATTTGGAGAAAAAATTTTTGAAGTTTCTAATTGATATGATGATACTTCTATTATAAAAAATCCATTCCTTATTATTGATGAACTAAATATTGAATTTCCAATATTACCGATTAGAGAAGTTCTTATTCCATTGGATTTTAACAAATGATTAATTAAAGTTACAATTGTTGATTTTCCATTAGTACCAGTAACAGCAATTATCTTAATATTATTTTTATTAATTTTATCATTTTTCGATATCGCAACTTGAAATAAATCAAGTTCACTAATAATTTTCTTATTATTTTTTTTAGCGATATTAATTAGTTTATGTTGTGATTTTCCAATAATACCTATTCCTGGACTTGGTACTACATAGTCAATGGTGTCCCATACTTTACTTGTATTTAAAAATTTTTTAAATTTTGTTTGATTAATCTGTTTTCTTATTTTCGGGTCATCATCCCAATAAATTATATTTGCCTTACTTTTAGATAATGATCTTGAAATCGACAAACCAGTTTTGCCCATACCCAAAATAAGAAATGTTTTATTGGAAAAATAATTTGATGTTATCATCCTTTTATTATCTAATTTTAAGTGTCGCCAAGCCGATTAGAGCTAAAATAAGAGCTATAATCCAAAATCTAATTACAATTTGAGATTCTGGCCATCCCTTGTGCTCAAAATGATGATGAAGAGGAGCCATTCTAAAAATTCTCTTTCCAGTCAATTTGAAAGATCCAACTTGCAATATAACTGATAATGCCTCAGCTACAAAAATACCACCTACAATTGCTAAAACTAATTCTTGTTTAATAATTACACTGATTGCACCGAGTGTTCCACCCAATGCAAGTGATCCGGTGTCTCCCATAAAAACCATAGCAGGTGGAGCATTATACCAAAGGAAGCCAAGAGAGGCTCCGATTATTGCACCACAAAGTATCGCTAATTCACCTGCGCCAGGGACATAATTGATATGCAGATAATCAGAAAAAATAATATTTCCTGCAAGGTAGCAAATGATTGCAAAAGTTGCAGCTACAATCATTACTGGAACGATTGCAAGACCATCAAGACCGTCAGTTAAATTTACTGCATTTGCAGAGCCAACAATAACTATAATTATAAAAGGAATTGAAAAATATCCTAAATTTATAAAAACATCTTTGACTAGTGGAAGAGTCAAGAGATTAAGATCTTCAATATTTAGCAACATGCTTGTCCAATAAATAAAAATACCCACTGATAAGGCTTGGAGTAAAAGTCTTATGCGTCCAGAAATTCCATTACTAGAATTTTTTGTAACCTTACTGTAATCATCAATGAAACCGATAAATCCAAAAGATAGCATTATAAAAAGTATTGGAAGCATTACATCTGTATTAAAATCACTCCACATCAGAACAGAAATGGTGATTGAAATTAAAATTATAATTCCACCCATAGTAGGAGTTCCCTTTTTAGCTATCAGGTGAGATTGTGGACCATCATCTCTAATTGGCTGTCCATCCTCTTGAAAAGAAGAAATATAATTGATCAATGCTGGTCCAAAAAATAAAATTAAAGCAAATGAAGTAAATAATGCAAGGCCAGCTCTAACTGTTAAATAATTTATTAAGTTTAAGAGTGATATATTTATATCAATATAATTTATTAATTCTAATATCATTTAACTTATATTTTTTTGATATGGTTTATAAATTTACTTAATCCGACAGCATTAGAACCTTTTACATAGATAATAGAGTTATTACATATTTCATAGTTAAATTTATCAATTAGTTCATTTACATCATGAAAAAGATTATTTTTTTTATTTAAGCTCAATTCCCTAATTAATTTGAATTGTTTACCAACGTAATAACAATGTTTAGAATTAAATGATGTTATAAGTCTAAATAAAGAATTGTGATAATAGTGACTTTTCTTTCCTAGTTCAAACATTTCTCCAATAATATATATTTTATTATTATTATTTTGATTATTAAAAGATTTGAGGGTGGCAAAATATGACTCGGGGCTTGCATTGTATGAATGATCAATAATTTTAAAATTTTGATTTCCTTTTTTAATTTTTAATAAATTTCCCCTTCCGCTTGTAAGCTCTAATTTACCATAGTCCTTAATAAACCTTGTTTTTAAATTCAATGCTTGCAAACTACTTATAATCGCTAATGAATTTGAGATTAAATGTTCGTGAGTGTTGGGTAATGTGTAATTTACTATTTTAGCATTTTGAAGGCTTACACTTAAAAACAATTTATTTTTTTTTCTTATTACTTGTTTTAATTGGACATTAGAGCCTTTTGATTTTCCAAAGGAAATTATTGGTTTAAAATAGTTTTTTTTTGACTCTCTTTTCATTAAAGAAAAATATTTATCATCATGATTTAAAATTATCGACTTTAATCCGCTTGATGAATTCAGGATTTCTGATTTTGCTAATGCAATATCCCGGATTGATTTAAAATTACCACCATGAACAAAGGCAATATTTAATATACATGAAATATCTGGTTGGAGTATTTTAGTTAACTTAGAAAGTTCATTTTTATGATTCATTCCTAGCTCAAATATTCCAATATCATCTTTTTTTGACATATTTAGAATCTCCAAGGGGAGTCCAATATTATTATTATATGATTTTCTGGAACAAAAAATTTTGTATTTTTTTGCAATAATTTTGGATAATGCATCTTTTGTTCCAGTTTTACCTACACTTCCTGTAATTGCAATTATTGTTCCTTTAAGTTCATTTCTATAATGTTTTGCCAACTTTATCATCGCACTGTGGACATTATGAACTTTTATTTGTGGGTACTTAATTTTTCTTTGAATTTTTTCTACAATTGCTAGAGAAGCACCGTTTTTAAATGCTTCATCTAAATAACGATGACCATCAGTATTTTTGCCTTTAAGAGCAAAAAAAATATTACTTTTCTTGACCTGTTTTGAATCTATTGCAGCTCCAGAAAAAGACATCTCTTTAATTTTTTTATCTAAAATTAAATTTATACCCTTTGAATTTAAATAATCATTTTTCATGATTGTGCACATATTTCTTTGGCAATCTTTACGTCATCGAACTTATGATAGACGTCATTAATTATTTGATATTTTTCGTGCCCTTTACCAGCAATAACTAGTAAATCAGAATGCTTAAGTTTTTTTATAGATCTTTTAATTGCATTTTTTCTATTTGAAATATTTATAATTGAATTAGCTCTTCCAATGATTTCCTGTCTTATTTTTTTTGCATCTTCGAATCTAGGATTATCATCAGTAACTATTACTGAATCTGCATATCTAACTGAAATTGCACCCATTTTTTTTCTTTTCAATCGATCTCTGTTTCCACCGCAACCAAATAAAACATGTAAATTTCCAGATGTCATTTTCCTTGCCTCGATTAATACTTTTTCTAAGGCATCTGGGGTGTGAGCAAAATCAACAAATACCTTTGCATTATTAGTTTTTTTATGACCAACAAATTGCATTCTTCCTGGTATTTGTGGCACTCTCGTAATTGCTTTACTTATTTTTTTGAATGAAAATCCATATTTTACTAATGAGTAATAAGCTAAAAGTAGGTTTTCAATTTGAAACAAAGGAGTATTTTTAAATGAAAAAGAATATTCTTTATTTAAATATTCAAGTAATACGATAATGTGAGTTTTTGTTAATCTTTTTATTTTTAGTATATTAAAGTTACTTTTTTCTGAATTAAAATAATGAACGTTTTTACTATTTTTTAAAATTTTTTTTATCTTTTTAATTTGGTTAGTATTTTCATTAATTATTGCTGTACCACTTGTTTTCAAATGTCTTTTAAATAACCGCATTTTACTATTAAGATAATTTTGAAAATTTTTATGAAAATCTAAATGGTCATGAGATATATTTGTCATAATAGCAAGGTCAAAATTAAGTCCGCATAGTCTTTTTTGTTCCAGACCATGACTTGAGGCTTCCATTACTACATATTTAATTTTTTTTTCTTTCATCTTTTTAAGAGTCTTTGCAATTGATATTGGATCTGGGGTGGTTAAAGTAGATTTTACTTTTACATCAATGGAGTTTCCAATAGTTCCTATAATTCCAACTTTTTTATTTAATTTTTTGAGTATATGATAAATAAGATAACTTACTGAAGTTTTGCCATTTGTTCCTGTTACCGCAATTAGATTATTTATTTTAGAGCTATAAAAATCATAGGCTGCATAAGATAAAGCTTCACGAACATCATTAACATGAAATACTAGAATTTTCTTTTTTTTAATCTTTTTGTTAGATGTTACTATTGCCGAGGCTTTTCTCTTAATTGCATCATCTATATACTTTGAACCATCTTTCAGATAACCATCAATTGCAAAAAAGACATCACCTTTTTTCACTAGTCGAGAGTCTGAAGAAATGCCTGAAATCTTAACTTTTTTGCTAATTTTTAATAATAAAGATGATTTAGTCATTAATTAAATGAAGTATTAATAATTATATCACTATCATTTAATCTATACTTACTTTTTGTGTCTAAAATAGGACTTATTCTGTCTATCACTTCTCTACTTACTCTAGCAGAGTTCCAGCCTGCATCAGTCCACCCAAATGTGTCGTAGGCATGCTCCCTATCATTAATTGGCTTCGGTGAATCGAGCGATATTAGAACAATATATTTTGGTTTATTTATTGGAAAAGCGGCAATAAAGGTTGCTAGCTTTCCTAAATTTTTATCATAATATCCATTAATATTTCTTCTAGCTGTTCCAGTTTTACCGCCTACAAGGTATCCATGTTCATAATTATATTTATAAGTTTTTTTATAAGTTAATCTTTCGTTATATCCAAAGGCTGTACTTGCAGTACCTTCAGTAATAACCTTAGAAAATAGATATCTCATTTTCTCACTAGTATCATTTGAGAAAATCTTATTCTTAAGCTCATGTTGCTGATCTTTTTTTATCAATGAAGGTTCAATAATATAACCACCGTTTAGCACTGTAGAGGTTGCTAATGCTAGATGTAGTGGAGTTATAGAAATACCGTATCCATACGCAATTGAGTCAGTATTTACCTCTCTCCAAATTTCAGGATAAATGGGACTTGAAAGTTCAGGAATATCTAAATTAACAATATCAAGCAACCCAAGATTGTATAAATATTTTTTTTGATTTTCTGTGCCAATATCTCTGATCATTTTAATTGTTCCAATATTAGATGAATTACTAAAAATTTCCTCAACCGAACAGAATTTATCTTGACATGGGGGATGAACATCTGAGACTCTATCTTTACCAACCTTTATATTTTTACCAATTTCAAATTTGGTATTTATATTAAATTTCTTTTCTTCCAGACCTATTGCCGCTGTAAATGTTTTCATTACTGAACCAAATTCATAAAGCCCTAAAGTATTTCTATTAAATTTTTCACCTGTTGAAATATTAGGATCAAAATCAGGTAATGAAACCATTGATATAATTTCTCCATTATTAATATTCATGACTAAACCAGATCCACCTTTAGCATCAAAAATTTTCATTGCATTTAATATTTCATCTCTCACGATATGCTGTATTCTCAAATCTAAAGAGGAAACCACGTCTTTATCGATAGGCAGCTTATCAATTGACATCTCAAGGCCTGAGATGCCTTTATTATCTATATCTACTTCTCCAATTACATGGCTGAATAAATTTTTATGAAGATATTTGCGCTTATAAGAATCTTTAATTTCAACACCAGTTTCTCCTAAATTAATTATCTTTTGCAATTCTTGAGGTGAAGCATTTCTTTTTAGGTAAAAAAATTTATTTTTTTTGATTTTTTTCTCAATATTTTCGTAGGAAATATCATTATAAATTGACGTAACTTTATTTAAAAACCTCTCTTTATCGTGAATTTTTTCAGGAAATATTTGAATATTCTGCATCTTCAAATTAGCGGTAAGCAAAACATTGTTTCTGTCTACGATATTTGGCCTTTTTATTAATTCATTATTTGAAAAATATTTTTCATTTGGATTAAAAAAAAAATTAAGATGTAATATTTGAATTGCGATTGCAAAAAAAAAGGTGCTAAAAATAATTGATGAAAGAATTAATCTATTGTTAATTTTTATCTGAAATTTATCTCTTATATTATTTAACTTATCCAGTTTAAACTTTTCTTGATCATATCTATGTGTAAATGAAAAACTCTTTTGGTTAAAATCGATTTTCTTTCTTGAGTTTCTTCTTAATTTTCTCACTGTTTACCTTGAGGAATTTATAATGCCTTTTGGTTCTACCACAGTAATTAGATCATGATATTTATCAGAATTTTTTTGATTCAATAGATCATCTTCGTCTAAAACTACAAAGTATTTATTATATTCTTCATTAGAGATTTCTTTTGAGATTTCTTGAAGATTAATAGGAGAGATCAGGTATTCCCATTCTAGTTTATAAAGTTGGTTCTTATTATTTTCATTTCGTAGTTCAACTTCTAGATTATTGATGTACATTTCTTTTTGATAGGAAATATTTTTTACTATCAATATTCCTGTCAAACCAGAGATAAAAAATATAATTGAAAATATTTTTATAATTTTTTTCATATTAAATAAATCCTAATTCATTAGAGCTTATCACCTTAGAATTATTAAAATTTCTTATTCCATATCTTAATTTTGCAGACCTAGATCTTCTATTATCAGATATTTCTTGGTCAGAAGGTTTGATTGGCTTATTCTTAAAATTAAAAAGTAGGTTTTCTCTATTTTCATTTGAAATATAATTTTTTGATCCAGTAATTTTAAAAAAATTTTTTACAATTCTGTCCTCTATTGAATGAAAGGTAACGATACATAATTTACCATTCTCTGCTAAGAATTTTGTTGCTGCATTAAGGCCTTCAATAAGCTCTTCAATTTCTTTATTAACAAAAATTCGTATTGCTTGAAAAGTCTTGGTGGCAGGATGACTTTTATAGTATTTTTTTGCAAAACAAGATGAGACTATTTTAGCTAATTCAATTGTCGAAGTGATCCGTTTATTTATTCTTTCACTAACTATTTTTTTAGCAATTTTTCTTGATTTTCTTTCATCACCGTATTGAAAAATTATATCAGCAAGATCAGTTTCACTATATTCATTAATTATTTCTTCTGCCGTCGAACCATCTTGACTCATTCGCATATCTAGCTTTCCATCGTTTTGAAATGAAAACCCTCGATCCTGATTATCGATCTGCATTGATGAAACCCCAAGGTCAAAAACAAAACCATCTATGTTTTTAGTTCCAAGTGACTCTAATAAATTGTCTAATTGGCTAAATTTATAATTAAAAAATTCAAACCTTTCTTGGTATTCATCTTTAAATTTTTTTGCTTGATTAATTGCTAGTGGATCCCTGTCGATCGCGATAACCTTACAATCTAAAGTTTCTAATATCTTTCGTGAGTAACCACCATTCCCAAATGTAGCATCAATGTATGTTTTCATTGATTTTGGCTCTAGAACATTCATCACTTCGTTAAGAAGGACTGGCACATGGCCAGTCTTCTCAATCATTTACTTTGTCTTCTAAGGAATGCTGGTATCTCTAAAATTTCTTCATCTAATATCTCTTCTGCACTAACTTCCACATCATCATCTTGATCCTGAGTGATTTCAAGTTCATGAATATTATCCTGATCATCTTCAGATTTCTGTTCTTCAGAAAATAGACTCGGATTATCTTGATCATGACTTGTGTCATCATCAATTAAATCAAAGATGCTTTGTTCTT